>NZ_JRJZ01000061.1:0-9109 GCF_000800875.1 Cetobacterium sp. ZWU0022 | reverse complement strand
CTTCTGACTATTTTCTCTATTCGGTTGTTAATGTCCTTTTCATTCAGTTGTTGTCTGCGGTATTTCCCGCTGACAAATATAATAGTACCACAAATTTTAAACTTCGTCAACAACTTTTTTTATTTTTTTTATTTTTTTTATTTTAAAAATAAAAAAAAGATAGTAAAACCATTGATTTCACTATCTTTTCAAACTACAAATTTATTTTCTAAGATCATCAACAAGTTTAGTCTTCTCACTTGTCTTTTCATCTTTTAATTTTACAACTTTAGCTGGATTTCCTGCTACGACTGCACCAGCAGGAACATCTTCTAACACTATAGCACCAGCTGCTACCACTGAACCTTTTCCAATTCTAACTCCTTCTATTACAACAGCATTAGCTCCTATCATAACATCATCTTCAACTATTACAGGTTGTGCTGATGGAGGTTCTATCACTCCTGCTAATACAGTTCCTGCTCCAACATGACATCTTTTTCCTACAATAGCTCTTCCACCTAAAACAGCGTTCATATCTATCATAGTCCCCTCACCAATTTCAGCTCCAATATTTATAACAGCTCCCATCATTATAACAGCGTTATCTCCAATCTTAACTTTATCTCTTATTATTGCTCCTGGCTCAATTCTTGCATTTATAGCTTTTGTATCTAATAAAGGAACACCTGAATTTCTCGCTACATTTTCAACAAAATAGTTTTTTATAGTTTCTTTATTTTCCTCTAGTATAATAGAAATTTCTTGCCAATCACCTATTAAAATAACTCCTTCTTCACCTTTAAAAGTAAAAATACCATCATTTTCAAAATCAACACTTCCATTTATATAAACTTTACTTAATGTTTTCTTTTTAGAATTTTTTATAAAACTTATTAACTCCTCAGCTGTTTCTAATCTCATCTTTGTAATACCTCCTAATTTTTATTGAAAAATATCTTCCATTGTATATAATCTTGCTTCTTTTCCTTTTATAAATTCAGCACATTTCAAAGCTCCTACAGCAAATATTTTTTTTGACAGAGCTTTATGAGTTATTTCAATAATCTCATCCTCTCCTGCAAAAATAACTGTATGTTCTCCCACTATAGTTCCACCTCTAACAGCATGAACTCCAATCTCTTTAGCCTCTCTTTTAGTCACTCCTTCTCTACCATAAACCACATTGTATTTTTCTGTTAAAGCTTTTTGTACAGTATCTAAAAGAGTTATTGCTGTTCCACTTGGTGAATCTATCTTTTTATTATGATGCTTTTCTATTATCTCTATATCAAAGTTACCTTCTAATTTTGGTGTTAGAGTTTTTAAAACTCCATTCATTGCATTCACTCCCAAAGATGTGTTTGAAGATAATAAAATTGGAATATGTTTCGATGCTGCTAAAAGCTTCTCTAAAGTTTCTCCTGTATATCCTGTTGTAGCTATTACTAATGGATATTTTCTTTCAACACAAGAATCTATTAAGCTATTTAATTTACTAAAATGTGAAAAATCAATTACAACATCAATCTGCTCATCTTTTTTTATCTCTTCTATATTATCAACAAAAGCTACTATTTTTTCTCCGCCTAACTCTTTTATAGTTTTTCCCATGGCTCCTGTTCCATGCATAGCTATTTTCAAATCTCTTCACCCACTTCTGCTAGCTCTTTTTTCAGTATATCTATACTCTTTTGTTCTAACTCTCCTAACGGTAAACGACATCCACCAACATTCATACCTAAAAGGTTCATAGCTTTTTTCACTGGAATTGGATTAACTTCTACAAATAGTGATTTTACTAATCCATTATATTTCAACTGAAGTCTTCTAGCTTCGTTTACATCTCCATTTAAATAGCTATAAACCATATTATGAACCACTTTAGGCTCTATATTTGCTAAAACAGAAACTGTTCCTACTGCACCTATCGACATTAAAGGAACCGTCATATCGTCATTCCCTGAATATATCTCTAATTCAGGAACTAATCTTGCAATTTCACATGCATATGATATGTCTCCACTAGCTTCCTTTATTGCTACTATATTTTTTTGTTTTGCTAATTTTTTTAATAATCCTAAAGATAGATTAACTCCTGTTCTTCCAGGTACGTTATAAAGCATAATTGGTAAATCAACAAATTCCGCTATTGATATAAAATGCTTATAGATTCCATCTTCATTTCCTTTATTATAATAAGGAGTTACTAATAATAAGCCATCAACTCCCATACTTTCATATTTTTTAGACATTTCAATCGCTTGCTTTGTATTATTACTACCTGCACCAACAATTATAGGTAGCCTTTTTTTATTTACATCTAAAACAGTTTCAACAATTTTTATTTTTTCATCATCTGTTAGTGTACTCGCTTCTCCTGTTGTTCCTAATATTATTAGAGCATCTGTGCTATTTGCACAATGATATTCTACTAATTTTGATATCTCTAAATAATTTACACTCATATCTTCATTAAATGGTGTAATAAGTGCTACTCCTGATCCTTTAAACATATGCTACCCTCCACTACTAAATTTATAATTTGAAAATGTTCCTTTTATATTATAGGTTAGTTTCAAAAAATTCAATTCATTTTTTTAGATTTTTTATATTCTATTTATTTTTTAATAACTTCAGCTTACAAAAACTATTTTTTCTAGTCCATTATATAAGTTCCATTCTCGTTCCCTAAGCTTTCTCCAACAAAAATAGAAACACCATATTTCTTTCCTATCATTACAGCTCTTGTCTCCATAACTTTAGCACCATTTCTTGACATCTTTTCCATATCATCATAAGAAATTTTAGAAATCTTCTTAGCTGTAGTACTTTTTCTAGGATCCTCTGTATAAACTCCATCAACATCAGTATATATTTTACATTCACATTTTAAAAAACCTGCAAGAGCTACTGCTGTTGTATCAGAACCCCCTCTTCCTAACGTTGTTATATCTCCAATCTCATTAACCCCTTGAAATCCCGCAACTATAACTATTTTGTTGCTTTTTAATGTTTTTTCTAAAAACTCTGTATCTAAACTTATTATTTCACTATCTCCATGTTCTCCATTTGTTTTTAATCCTATTTGATACCCCGTATAAGAGACCGCTTCACATCCGATTGAGTTCAATGCTAAAGATAATAGTGCAACACTTTGTTGCTCTCCTGTACTTATAAGCATATCAAGCTCTCTTTTATTTGGTGTTAATGAAAAATATTGAGCTTTTTTCAATAGCTCATCTGTTGTTTTTCCCATTGCTGAAACAACTATAACAATTTCTTCAACTTTTTCTTTTAAACTCTTTATATAATTTGCTATTTTTTCTATCTTTTCCAAAGTAGCAACTGAACTTCCTCCATATTTCAAAACAACTCTCATCACTATGCACCTCTCAAAGTTTTTATATATATTTTACTTCTTTTAATCATGATTTTAAATTTATCAATTTCTTATTTTTTTTGTTCATATAAATTTTAAATAAATAAATATTTTATTACAATTTTATATTTATAAAGTTCTTAAAATATGAATTGTTTTTTTAAAAATTTGTTTTTATAAAAAAAAAAGAATATTATTAATTAATTATTCTTTAGGAGGTTACCATGAATTTTCTATTAAATAGCATTAGTAAATACAGAAGAGATTTACATCAAATTCCAGAAGTTGGTTTTAAAGAGTTCAAAACTCAAAAATATATAATTGAAGCTCTTACAGATATGGGTTATAATCCCAATATAATCTGCGAAACGGGAGTTTATGTTTTCATTCCCGGAAATTCAGAGTATTGTAAAGCTTTTAGAGCTGATATAGACGCTCTTTCTATTCAAGAAGAAAATACCTGTGAGTTTTCATCAAAGCACTCTGGCTTTATGCATGCATGTGGACACGATGGACATACTGCTGCGCTCTTAGGTTTTGCTCAGTATCTAACTACTATTAAAAATAAAAGCATCAGTACTCTTTTAATATTCCAACCTGCTGAGGAGGGACCTGGTGGAGCCAAGTTTATTTGTGAAGCTGGTTTATTAGAAAAATATAAAGTAAAAGAGATCTACTCATTCCATCTTTTCCCAGACTTAGAGGAAGGAACTGTTTCAACTAAAGCCGGTCCTTTTTTTGCTCAAGCAACAGAGTTTGATTGTAAAATTATAGCTAAAGGTGGGCATGGTGGAATGCCACACAAAACAAATGATCCCCTAATACCTTTTACTAAAATAATAGATTCTTATCAAACTATAATCTCTAGAAATCTTTCTCCATTCAGTGCAGGTGTTATAACTGTTGGACAATTTAATGGTGGAACTGTTAGAAATATTATTCCTAACTCTGTAGATTTCCATGGTACAATTAGAGCATATTCACAAGAGGATACTGAAAATATCATAAAGAGAATGAAGGATATTCATAGAGGAACGGAATTAGCATTTAATATAAAAGTGGAGGATGAATTTAGAATTCTTTATCCAGCAGTTATAAACGATGCTAAACTTTATAAAAAGTTTTTAAACGTTTCAAATAATTTTAATTTTATAGAAGGTGAAACTTTAGCATTAGCAGAAGATTTTGCTTTTTACGGTGAAAAAGTTCCTGCTGTATTTTTCCTACTAGGAACTAAAAATAAAAAGAAAAACTTTGTATCTCCTCTTCATTCATCAACATTCAATTTTGATGAAAAAGTTCTTCTTGAAGGAATTAAACTATTCACTAAAATTTGGGAGGACAACAATGAAATATAAAATGATTGTTACTGACCTTGACGATACTCTTTTAAACTCTCAAGGTAAAATTTCATCTGAAGATAAAAAAGCCATCATGGAAGCTCAAGAGGCTGGAGTTAAATTTGTTTTAGCATCAGGAAGACCTACATATGCAATGAGAGATCTTGCTAAGGAACTTCAACTTGAAAAATATGGAAGTTTTATTTTATCGTACAATGGCTCTATTATAACGGATTGTAAAACAAATAAAAATATTCTAGAAGAAACTTTAACAGTTGATGAAATCCATAAGCTTTATGATTTTAGTAAAAGAAAAAATGTCGAAATTATAACTTACCTAGAAGATACAATTGTATCTGAAGACTATAGCTCATACATCGAAGTTGAAGTAGATTTAACTAAGATGCCATTTGAAAAAGTTAAAAATTTCAAAGCCGCTATCGATAAAGACTGCGTAAAATGTATCATGTTAGAAGACCCTAATTATCTATCAAAAGTTGAAAAAGAATTAAAAAACGAGTTAGAAAAAGAGTTTTCTATCGCTATTTCAAAACCATTTTTCCTTGAGATTACAAAACTTGGGGTTGATAAGGGAAGTTCTCTTTTGAGATTAGTTGATTTAATTGGAATTAAAATAGAGGAAGTTATTGTCGTTGGAGACTCTTATAATGATTTGCCTATGCTTAAAGTTGCTGGACTTCCGGCATGCGTTGAAAATGCAAAACCTGAAATTAAAGATATCTGTAAATTTATATCAACTTCAAATAATAACAATGGTATGGCAAATCTAATAAAAAAATTAATATTTAAAAAGTAAAGTGGTTAGCCACTTTTCTTTTTAAATAAAATACTTTGATAATAAAAATAATTGACATTTAAAACATCTCATGGTAATATCATAGTATCAAATTTTTGGAGGAGTTTTATGCAAGTTTTTATTCATCATATATACGAGTTTGAAAAAGGTATTAGAAACCTTATTTTACATACTATTTCTGAAGATCTTTTAACATTTGTTGAGGATAGACTTAATACAAAAAATATAGCTTATAAAATATATAAAATAAAAAATGGAAGATACAATGTTTTCTTTGGAGATGAATCTTGTATCAACGTTATCAAAAAAATTGATAAATCCAATCTCTCTGAATACACTGCTGAAGAGGATTTTATTCTTGGAATTATGCTTGGATATGACAGAAAAAAACAATGTGATAGATATATACAATTTAAAAACAGAGAACATATCAAAGTTTCATAAAAGGAGGAAGAAATATGGTTGCTATTGTGGGTGGCTTAAAAAGAGGAGAAAGAGAATATCTAGAATTACTAAAATCTTATAATCTTAAAGGAAAAGTTTACAATACTCAATGCCCTAATTTTTGCAAAAAAATTAAAAATTGTGAAATGTGTATAATTTTCACAAATCTCGTTAGTCATAACCTTTTAAACAATTGTACTAAAGTTTGTAAAACTCAAAATATTCCAATTGTTCATTTAAACAATAACAGTATTTCAACACTTAAAGAAAACCTAGAAAAAGTCTACAAATAAAAAAGATTGCAATTATTGCAATCTTTTTTTCACATAGTTTAACCACGTTAAAACTCTTTTATTCTTAAGTAAAATCAAAATAACAAAATATATTATCCCATAAATTATAGGAGTAATTATTAACGTTAATAAATTTCCATAAGCTCTTAGCATATCTATTCTTAAATAAATCACTATTGAAATTATACTTCCAATAATTATTGTTAAGATTCTATCTTTAGTCATAATTTTATAATCCAAATAAAGTCTCTTCATCTGATAAATTTTAACTAATGCTATTATAATCTCTGTAATGAGTGTAGCTATTGCTGCACCATTTCTCAAATAAAGGGGTATTAAAAAATAATTTAACCCAATATTCAGAAATACTCCAGCTATAGAGATTATCAATATATCTCTTTCCAAATCGTTTGGCAACATTACCTGTCCACCTATAAATGTCCCTATCGCCAAAAATACTAAGCAAGGAGACATTATAATCATTGTTTCAATAGATCCAATAAATCCTTCTCCTGAAAATAAAACTGTAAATTCCCTAGCTAAAATCATCATCAAAACTGTAGCAGGAATTCCAACTATAAAAGCATAATCCATAAATACATCTATATTTTTATAAATATTCTCTTTCTCTTTTCTTTTTATAGCTCCAATTATTCTAGGAGATAACACTGTTCCTAAGGTTAATATTACAGGTAAGACCATTTTATACATTTTTACAGCAGCTGTATATAATCCAACCTCTGTATCATTTATCATTATTCCAAGCATTGTGGTATCAATACTTCCATATATTCCTATCGTAAAAATATATAAAAATATTATCAACATACTTTTCAGATGTCTTTTGAAATTCAATTCTTTAAAATTAAAATTGAAATATTTTCTAACACTAAAAACATCTATTATTCTTGCTAATACTTCTGGAACAACTAACAGCAGAGCATACAAATAATAATCATCTGGTGTCTTTATAAAATAAAATAAAAATCCTAATGATAAAATTCTAATTGTAAATGAACGAATTAATCTTCTTTTATGATTTTCCATAACCACAAAAAAATGATTTATATGAAAACATTCAAATAATACTTGAGCTGAAAAAATATAAAATATTAAACTTTCTTTTGTAAACTTACCATAAGATTTTACAGTTATTAAAAGAATTAGTAAAGAACCTACACTACTCAAAATTGTCATTAAAAAAAGTTCTGTAAAAATCTTTTTAAATTCTCCCCAATCTCCGATACCTTTTGCTTTAGATAACTCTTTTATTCCATAATTTGGAGCTCCTAAAACTGACACAATAACAAAATAAGCTACAACTCCCTGCACAAAATAAACTTTCCCTAGATATTCTGGCATTAAAACTCTAGATACATAGGGAAAGGTTATTATCGGGAAAATTGTATTACTTATTATAAGTAGTACATTGTATAAATAATTTTTTGAAACTGACATCTCTGTACATCCCTCTAATTTTCTTTTGGATTATAAAATATATAACCGATTGTTATTACTGCTAAAATCATTTGATACCATAACAACGGAATTATATCAAATGGTGAAACTTTACCACCAGCAAAACTAAGCATTATCAGCATCTGAGCTCCATAAGGAATAGCTCCTTGAGCAATACATGAAAATATATCCAAAACAGAAGCGCTTTTCTTAGGGTCTACCCCATATTTTTCTGATATTTTCTTAGCAATTGGTCCATTTATAATTATTGCAACAGTATTATTTGCAACTGCCATATCTGTTAATGTTACCAATAACCCCATACCTATTTGAGCACTCTTCACACCCTTTATTCTTTTTTCAATTGTATTCATTATCCACTCTACTCCACCAGCTTTTGTTACAAGTGATGCTAAACCTCCTGTTAAAAGAGAGAGTAAAAATATCTCTGTCATTCCTGTGAATCCATTATAAATCTCTTTTGCATAAGTCAACCATGTAAAATCACCATAAAATAGACCTATTGCTCCCGAAAGTCCTATTCCAGCTGTTAAAACAACAAATACATTTACTCCTATCAAAGAAAGAACTAACACAAATATATAAGGAAGAACTTTTATTAAATTAAAAACATACTCTCCAGTTTCTGGTGCTACATCTGGCTTTCCAAATATAATTAGTAAAATTAAAGTTAAAATTGCTGCTGGTGCCGCTATTTTTATATTAACCTTAAATTTATCTCTCATCTCTACACCTTGAGTTCTTGTAGCCGCTATTGTCGTATCTGAAATTATTGAAAGGTTATCTCCAAACATTGATCCACCCATTAATGCCGCTAATACCAACGGCATTGAAACACCACTTTTATCTGCTAATCCAACAGCTATTGGTGCTAACGAAACTATTGAACCTACAGATGTTCCTGTTGCAGTTGAAATAAATCCAGCGATTACAAATAATCCTGGTGCAATATAATGAGAAGGTACATACGTTAATCCTAAATTAACTGTAGAATCAACTCCTCCCATAGCTTTTGAAACTACTGCGAATGCACCAGCTAAAAGATAAATTATACACATCGTTATAATATCCTGATGACCACATCCTTCTAAAAAAGTTTCAAATTTTTCCTTAATGTTTCCTTTGAAAAGTAAAAATGCAGCAATTATTCCTGGAAAAATTGCCACCGGTGCTGGTAATTGATAAAATGCTAACTCCACACCCATTGAATCTAATATGATTCCGCTTCCTAAATAAAAACCTATGAAAACTAGAAATGGAATTAATCCTTTAAAGTCTCCTTTTATTTTTGTATTCATTTTTTACCCCCTTTTTATTTTCTGTTTCTGTTAACTTAAAATTTATTGAAACTACTCCAATCCTTTGAGGTATAATA
>NZ_JRJZ01000184.1:0-46538 GCF_000800875.1 Cetobacterium sp. ZWU0022 | reverse complement strand
GAAATCTCCTATTATTTAGCTATTTTTTATTTTTTGTAATCTACCAGCTGAGTAGTTACAGAATGCAAGCATTAAGATATATACGATAGAATCACTGAAGAATGGTTTTAAAATTTCCATTGTACCAGGTTCTCTGTTGTTAGCAGCTATAAACTTTGTAACCTCTTCTGAAGTTAATCTGAATACTGCATTTTCAGGTAGTACCATTGCAAGTATTAAAGCTATAAAAGCAATTGTAGCAAAACCAGCAGCTCTTAACCCTTTTTTCTCTTCAGGAGTAATTTGATCATTTAAATTAACATCATCTTTTGGTCCTTTGTATTCACCTAATCTAGGTTCAACAATTTTATCAGTAATCCATGCTCCAACAAATGTAATTAAGAATGTAGAAGCAAACATGAAGAAGAAGTTAGCTGTAGGAGTAACTGAATATCCTGGTAAAACGATCTGCGCAGCCGTAGTAGTAATTCCTCCAAGTAGTGGATCAGTAGTTCCTATCAAAAGATTAGCTGAGAATCCACCAGAAACTCCGGCAAATGCAGCGGCTATTCCAGCAAGTGGATGTCTTCCGAATGATAAGAAGATAACAGCACCAAGTGGAATAAGAACAACGTATCCTGCATCTGATGCAATATTTGACATAACTCCAGCAAAAACAACAATAGCAGAAACTAGTTGTCTAGGAGTCGAAATAACAATCTTTTTAATAATAGAGTTTAGTAAACCTGTTCCTTCGGCTAATCCAACTCCAAGCATAGCAACAACGATTGAACCAAGTGCAGCATGACCTGTAAAGTTAGTAACTGTTGTACCAAAAATTGCTCTAATACCGCTTCTAGTTAGAAGGTTTTGAACATAAGTCGTTTTTTCAATAACTTGACCTGTTGCTCTTGAGATTTCTTTATAGTTAACAGAAACCCCCATTGACGAAAGAATCATAGAAAAGATAATTGTTACCACAAAGAAACCGAAGAACATCGCAACTGGATGAGGTAACTTGTTTCCTGTAACTTCAACAAAGTTTAGGAATTTTTCAAAAAAGCTCATTTTTTTTGTAGAATTTGTAGACATTTTTTCCTCCCTAATAATAAAGTGTCATAATGGAATAATTGTATAAATTGAAAAATTTTTTTCACAATTTCCATTTATGAAATATATTGAGTCTATTGATGTGGTATAGGCTCAACTGATTTTAACATAGATTGTATTATAAATCAATACAATTTTTTCAAAAAAAATTAAAAAAACGCATTTATTTTAAAAAATAGATGCGTTTTAAAAACTATAAGTTTATAAATAAAACAATTATTTAGAAAAAAGGCTAGCGTTTTCACCTGCAATCTTACCAAAAACAGTAATGTCAACCACAGCATTTCCACCTAATCTATTGCTTCCGTGTACTCCACCAGTAACTTCACCTGCAGCAAAAAGTCCAGGAATTGGCTCGTTATTAGATAGAACTTCAGCTTTATCATTTATTTTGATTCCACCCATAGTATGATGAACAGCAGGAGCCACCTCAACACTATAGAAAGGACCTTGATTTAATACAGTTGGTAAACTTTGTCTATTGAATTCAGAATCGTTTGCTTTTTTTACACTTTCGTTATATTTAGTGAATGTTTTCTCTAATTCTTTGGCTGAAATATCCAACTTTTCAGCAAGTTCTTTCAGAGAATCTCCTTTAACTAAGTAACCTTTTTTATCATAACTATCAATAGCTTTTAAACTATTTTTAACAGTTTCATCAAACATAAGGAAAGCACTTCCACCCTTTTGATCAAGTTCAGCTTTAGAAACAACATCTCTAGTATCTAATTCATTAACAAATCTTTTACCATCTCTATTGACAAGAATAGCACCATTACCTCTAACAGCTTCTGTTATCATAACACTGTTAGTAGGAATAACAGTTGGGTGAGTTTGAATTTGATCCATATCAACAAAGTCAACATTTAATTCTTTAGCCATAGTAATACCGTCACCAGTAGCTCCCTTATGATTTGTTGTTCCAAATCCTTCTAGAGATTGAACATATTCAACAATCATATCAGAGTTTGCACCAAAACCTCCAGTAGCAATTACAACAGATTTTGAATTAATAGTATACTTTTCTCCATTTGGAGCTTTAACGATAATTCCTCTAATAGCTTCACCGTCATATACCAGAGATTCTGCAAAAGTTGAAAGTCTGATATCTACACCAGAATTTTTAGCAGTTTTAGAAAGTGCAGCAATCATATCAGGTCCTACAGGTGCGCCTCCAGTTGGTCTATGAGTTCTATCAACACTCTGTCCACCCATTCTACCAAGATCTGTTAAATCAGCACCTTTAGAAATTAGCCAATCTACAATTTCAGCAGAAGAGTTAGCCATTTTTGTAACTAAATTTTTATTGTTAGTATTTTTTCCACCTTTCATAGTATCTTCTATAAAGATATTAACAGAATCTTTGATACCTTTATTTTTTTGGATAGAAGTCTCAGCAGCATTAAGTCCTCCAGTTGCATAATTAGTATTTCCACCTAAAATAGCGGCTTTTTCTACTAAAATAACTTCTGCTCCATTATCTTTAGCAGCGATAGCAGCAGTAAGACCAGCACCTCCACCACCAATTACTACAACATCAGTTGTAACATCATTATATGTAATAACTTTCTTTTCTCTACTAGTAAGCTTTGCTCCCGATTCTTTGACAGCTCTGTCAATGGCTCTTTTTAAACCAACACTAGTAGAAGTAGCTCCTGCTACATTATCTACTTTGATAGATTGAGTTTCAATAATATCTGCAATAATTGAGTTCATTCCATCTTTTGTAAAGCTACTTTCTTTCTCCTCTAAAACTTCAATATTTTTAATTTCATTGTCAATAATATTTACTTTGACTTTAATATCTCCATTATAACCTTTTGCTGTAGAAATAAATTCTTTTCCGTAAGTTAATGTTGTTGTTAGAAATAAAGAAGTTAAAAGACTAATATATTTTTTGTTAAAAAATTTCATAAAACACCCCTCCTAATTATTCATTTGTGTAATAATACTAATATACAGTAGTTATATTGTAAAGTATAAGTGATTAAAAATCAAGTTATATATAATAAAAAATGACGAAAAGTACATATTTCGTCATTTTTTTTTGTTTAAACTATTTTTTTTCCATGGTATTCAGTATTTGGTATTAAGTTATTTATATAATTAAAATTATCTTTTGTAACACCACCGCAAACGATAATTTTAATTTTGTCTTCAGCGATTTTAATAAGTGAATTCAAAAGCAAAGCACCTTCATGTGCTGTCGCTTTTTTACCAGATGTTAAAATTCTATCAACCCCTAATTTAGCTAAATTTAGAATTTCATTTTCAGGATTTTCTATTTCATCGATAGCTTTATGAAAAGTTACACTCATAGGTTTCGCTAAAGTCACAAGTTCTTCTAAAAGTTTGTAATCGATTTTATTATCCTCGGTAAGAACTCCAAAAACTACTCCAAGAACTCCAAGTTCTTTGCATATTTTGATATCTTCTTTCATGATTTCAATTTCATCACAAGAATACACAAAATTACCACCTCTAGGTCTAATCATAACAAAGCTAGGAATTGCTAACTCTCTAATTTTTTTAATGGTTCCATAAGATGGAGTTGTTCCACCTTCATAAAGATTTTCACAAAGTTCGATTCTATTAGCACCATTCTTTATTGCAATGACAGCTTCTGAATAAGATCCTACACAAGCCTCTAAAATAACAGGAGACTTTAAAATCTCTATTTTATCATTAGGAGAAATTTCTCCTCCTTTTATTACTTTTGCAAAGACACCTTCACGAGGCATAATACAATCACCAACTCTATAATAGATTTTACAGTGATGATGACATTGTTTACCTTTTTGAGTTATTTCTAATAAAGATTCTCCAATTTTTAAAATAGATCCAACGGCTAGATTTTTTAAATCAATATCTTGAATAATTAAATTTTCTCCAAAAGCTCCAAAATCAACATTTCCCCCTTTTTTATTAAAATCTTCAATTTTTTCGATTTCTAATAAACTAATTTGTCTATGCCAATTTCCAGCATGAGCATCTTTTTCTAGTCCAAAATTTTCAATTAGAACTCCTTTCTCAACGACTTTTTTTTCAGTTCCCTTGTTTTCGCTAATACAAATAGCAATAAGCTTTCCCATTTTATCCTCCTATTTCGTTCATCCCTTTTGTTTCAATATTTTCAACAGTTTCTAGAGAATTCATTTTATGTTCCTTAGGTTTTTTACTATAAATAGCTGCTTCTATAATTTCGGCCAATTCTTTGATAGATATATTTTTTCTAAGGTATTGAAGCAAATCAATGCCCTCGTTATAATGTAAACAAAGTTTTAAAAATCCACTAGATGTGACTCTGATACGATTGCATTTATCACAGAATCTATTTGATAGAGGACTTATAAAGCCAATTTCTCCTAAAAAATTAGGAATTTTATAGTATGTTGCAGGTCCATCTGTAGATTCGTTTGAGTTTACTAGAAGTTCATAGGTCTGTTTTATAAATGATATAATTTCAGAGTTCTTCATAGAGGTGAATTTTTTACCTTCACCTATAGGCATTAGTTCAATAAATCTAACTCCAATATTTAAATTTCTAGTTAAATTGACAAAATCTAAAATTTCATCGTCATTAATTCCCTTCATAATAACAACATTCAATCGAACTCTTTCAAAATTCATTTCGGAAATTTTTTTTATGGTTTCAAAAACTTTATCGAAATCTCCTCCACGAGTTATTTCACTATATTTTTTTTTATTCAAACTATCTAGACTTATATTGATTCTATTGAGTCCGTTCTCTTCAAACTCGTTTAGATTTTCTAAAAGGTTGAATCCGTTTGTAGTGATAGCTATTTTTTCTATTCCTTGGATTTTATTAATTTTTTTTAAAATTTCAGGAAAATCTTTTCTGACTAAAGGTTCTCCACCTGTGATTCTAATTTTTTTAATTCCAATTAAAGAAAATGCCTCAACAATTTTTTGAATGTCATCACTACTAAGCAGAGTTGAAGACTTTGAAAAACTATTAGGGTTTTCAGGAAGGCAGTATTGACATCTTAAATTACAGTTATCTGTAATAGAAAGTCTTAAATAATTGATTCGTCTGTTACTTCTATCTAACATGGCTCTCTACTCCTTAAAATATTAATTTTCGTAAGATTTTTTGAACTCAATTTTAGCATTTAGAAACTCTTCCATTTCTTGTAAAAGTTGGAATAAAGTAGCTCTATTTTCAAATTCAGCTCTAGTTTTTGGTAGTGGAAAATTTGAAAAAAGTTCTTTCAACTCTTTATGTTCTTTGATAAGAGGAGTTGTGTTTTTATCAATCTCAATATTCTCAGCAACCTTTGAAACAAACTCTGCAATAATAAGACTGTATTCATGAGTGATATATAATCTTTTAAAGCACGTTCTCATTCTTGTTAGTATTCTGTACTGTCTTCTTCTCATAGAGAAAAAATTTAGATTTTCATTACATTTATCAAAAAGAGAGTTGTCATAATCCAATAAAGAAAATTTTCTTCCCTCTTCTATTGTAGCTTTTAAAGTACGGAAATTTTTATCTTCATTAACAGAAACACAACTACATCTTAAGCTTTCTGCAATATCAATTAAAATTGTTTTAATAATATTATCAACTTTTAATTTTATAGAGTCGATAGCTTTAGAATTTGTAGGCATATAAAGGTTAAGTAAATTTCCAACAGATAAACCAAGTATTAATACATAAAATTCATTTAATAAAAAATCAATCGAAATCGATTTTTCACTTAAAATATGAGTGGCTAAAACAGTAGTCACTAGAAAACCTTGAACTATTCTAAATTTCATACAAAGAGGCATGAAAAGGAGAATGAATACCCCCAGTGTGATATACTGATATCCTAAAAAAGATGAAAGTAAAATAAATAGAGACATTCCTAATATTACTGCTAAAAATCTTTCGATAGTGATTTTGATACTATCATTTTTAGTTGCTTGAATAGAAATAATAGCAATTATACTTGCAGTCAATCCATATTTTATTCCGAAATAATCAGCAAGATAATAGGATAAGAAAGAAGCCAAAGCTGTTTTTAAAACTTTATGATCAAAATATTTAAACATTAAATCCTCCCGCAGTTTGTTGTTCATATATAAATTATATATAAAAAAATGAAAAATATCAAAGTAAAATCCATAAAAAAAATACCTCAAGCAAATTGATGAGGTATTTTAAAAAATAAATATTAAATATTGAAGAATATATCTATTGTTTCATCATCTGGTTTTTCTCCCAAATAAGAACCTATTATAAAAATAATTAAGCTCATAAAAATAACAGGAACAATTTGATGTAAGCCAGAGAAAGATATTTTGAAAACAGAGAAGTATATAAATGAAGCAACTCCGAATATCATAGATGAAATAGCACCAATCGCATTGGCTCTTTTCCAATATAATCCCATAATAATAGGACAGAAGAAGGCGGCTTCTTGGCCAGCAAGAGCAAATAGATTTATCCAAACAAGTAACTCAGGTGGATCAAGTGCTAATAGGAAAACAATAATTCCAACAAATAGTGATGTGAACAGTGAAAGTTTTTTCACTTTAATATCACTAGGATTTGGATTGATGTAGTTAATATATAAATCTTTTACAATAGTAGCTGATGAAAGAATTAAGAATGAATCAACAGTTGACATAATAGCAGCAAGAGGTCCACCTATAAATACACCGGCTAAGATAGGATGTAAATTAGAAATAGCCAAAGTTGGAATAATTTTATCTCCAATTTGTACTCCAGGAAGAATAGCGGCTCCCATAACTCCTATAAGATGCATAATCAACATAAGAATTCCAACAACAGATGTTCCAATAATCATAGCATTATGCATAGATTTACTATCTTTAAATCCCATACATCTAACTGATGTAGCAGGGAGACCAAGAATAGCTACTCCAACAAGCATCCAGAAAGATAGGATGAACGGCTTAGCAATTGCCCCACCAGCATCAGGAGTTAAAAGAGCTGGATTAGTTTGTTCGATAGTTCTCATAATATTTTCCATCCCACCCCCAACTTTAAGCATAGTAAAGAACAATATAGCTGAAGCAATAAGCATAACCCCGCCTTGTATGGCATCGGTTAAAGCAACAGCTCTAAAACCACCAATAGTAGTGTATGTGATTATAACCACAGAGAATATAATTAATCCGACCATATATGGTAGACCAGTAACACTTTCAAACAATCTTGCTCCTCCAACAAAGTTAGCTACAATTGTTCCTATGAAAAATATAAGCATAATAACTGAACCTAAAATAACGACGATATCATTTTTGTATCTAGCTCTTAATAAATCAGTAATAGTTAGACCACCAATTTTTCTTGAGATTATAGCTAGACGCTTTCCTAAAATACCTAAAGTAAGAAAAGCTGTAGGAGTTTGGATACAAGCTAAAAGAACCCATCCTAATCCCATTTTGTAGGCAACTCCAGGTCCACCGATAAACGAACTAGCTCCGATATAAGTAGCTATGATTGTCATTGCTAAGACAAAACCACCCATATTTCTACTTCCGATGAAATATTCTTCCATAAAATCAACACTACCACTATTTTTTATTTTATTAACTTTCCAAGCAACCCCCAACATTAAACAAAGATACAAAATAATCGGTAAAAGTATAAGCATTAAAAACCCTCCTAATCTAAATCAACGTCTTTGAAAAAGCACTTTACGGCTATAAAAACTAGAATGTTAATTACAACCAATCCTAAAACACATGAATAGAAAAACCAACTAGGTAATCCTAAAATAAATTTGTTATTTTCTGCTTTGTAAATATAAGCAAAATAATACCACCAGCAAAAATAAAAGACATAAAGAAGAACAGTAATAAGAGCTTCTTTGTTGATTTGACTAATATTTTTTCTCATTATAAAAACCTCCCTATAAAAAATAAATAATATAAAAAAAGAGAGCACATAATGCTCTCTTAGATAACTATTGTCTTTCGCTTTTTAACTTTTCAGCCATAGCTTTTGCAATATTTTCTAATCTTTTTTGATCCTCTGGAGTAGGCTCTCCTTTAGCTTCTACAGATTCAGCAATAATTTCTAGTCCTGGAAGAGCGTCAGCAAAAGATTGGATACCTCTTACTCCACCACCGCTCCATAACATATTTCCAAAAATTCCAAGATATCTATTTTTTAAACCGTAGTTTTTTAATTTATGTAAAAGTCCTTGTAAAACAGGATAAACATCATTGTTATGTGCTGCAGATCCAATAATAAGCCCTTTGTACTTCCAAATATCGCTAATAATGTAAGAGTGATCAGTTTTTGAAGCATCATAGATTTTTATATTTTTGATTCCGTTCCAAGAAAGTTCTCTTGCAATAACGTTTGCCATTTTAGCTGTTGTACCATAAAGTGTTCCATAAACAATAACAACTCCCTCTTCTTCAGGAGTAAAGCTAGCCCAGTTAGCAAAGTGGTTTATAACTACAGAGATATCTTTTCTCCATAGAATACCATGAGAAGGACATATATATTTTATTTCAAGTCCACCCAATTTTTTGATTGCATTTAAAACTTGAGGACCGTATTTACCAACGATGTTAGCATAGTATCTTCTCATTTCATCCTCATAGAAAGAGAAGTTGATTTCATCGTCAAAGATTCCACCATCTAAAGTTCCGAAACTTCCAAAGGCATCATTTGAGAATAAAATTTTATCTGTGATATCATATGTAACCATTGATTCAGGCCAGTGAACCATAGGTACCATAGCGAATGTTAAAGTATGATGTCCTAAGCTCAGTGTATCTCCTTCTTTTATGCATATGAATTTTGTTTCATCAAAATCAGGTATAAAAGCTTTAATCATTTTTAAAGTGATTACGTTACCGATAACTTTTGCTTCTGGGAAGTATGCCATAACTTCACCAAGAGATCCAGAGTGATCAGGTTCCATGTGATTAACAATAATGTAATCAAGTGATTTTCCTTTTAAAATTCCATTTATTTTTTCGATAAATAATCCAGCAGTAGAGAAATCAACTGTATCTATAATACAAGTTTTCTCGTCGTTTATTAGATATGAGTTATAAGCAACACCTTGCGGTAATGGCAAATAATTTTCAAATCTTTCAGTTTTTCTATCGTTAGTTCCAATCCAGAAAACTTTTTCTGTAATAGGCGCATGATAATGCATATTTTCCTCCTTGATATTTTAGTCTATATTAAGTGATTATATTCTAATCTAAAACTGCTAAAAATTCAACTATATTTGTAAAAATAAACAATAATTAAATATAGGTTAACAAAAACTATACAAAAAAAATATAAAAAGTACATAGAAAGATATTAAAAATTTAGAAAAAGTAAAAAAAGTTTTACGAAAATAAGAAGTGGTGATATAATCAAGTAAAAGTTAGAAGTGATATGTATTTATAATTTATTATAAATATTTATTATCAAGGAGGACTAAATGAATCCAATATTTTTACAGATAGGAAGTTTCAAATTGAGCTACTATGGATTGTGTTATGCAATAGCTTTTTTTGTAGGAATAGAGCTTTTAAAAAAAGAGGCTGAAAAAAAAGGTTTATCTAAGGCATTAGTAGAAGATTATGCTTTTGTTGCTATGATTTCAGGACTTTTAGGTGGAAGATTATATTATGTTTTATTTAACTTCTCTTACTATTTAGATTATCCTATGGATATTTTAGCTGTTTGGAAGGGTGGAATGGCTATTCATGGAGGAATCTTAGGTGGATTTATAGGAACACTGATATACGCACATAGAAAGAAGCTAAATGCCTTTTTATTAGGTGATATGGTAGCACCATTGCTTTTATTGGGACAAGGTATAGGACGGTTTGGAAATTTAGCAAATGGAGAAGTTCATGGAGTTCCAACGTTTACTCCGCTAAATATAATTTTTAAACTAAAACCTAGTTTTAATGAATGGTATAGTTACTATAATACTCTAAGTTTATCAGATAAAGCAGGATACAAGGAGTTAGTTCCCTGGGGACTGGTATTTCCAACAAGCTCACCAGCAGGTTCTGAATTTCCGAATTTGCCATTACATCCCGCAATGCTGTATGAAGCAGGATTAAATTTTGCAGGATTTATATTTTTATATTTTTATATGAGAAATAAAAATTATGCAACGGGAACAATCTGGTGGACATATATAATAATTTATAGTATAAATAGAATAGTAGTAAGCTTTTTTAGAGCTGAAGATTTAATGTTGCTAGGAGTTAGAGCACCACATATAGTGAGTTTTGTGATGTTGATGATTGCGGCAGTAATTATAATAGTTATTAATAAAAAGTCAAGGAGTGATAAAAAATGAAAAAAATTTTAGGAATACTATTGATGTTTACAGTTTTATTTGGAGGATGTTCAAGTTTAACAACTAAAAATAAAAGATTAGTAGGAAGAGAATATATACTTATTCAAGAGAATTCTATTCCTAATGTTTTAATAGGTTTTGATGAACATAACTTCTACGGCTTCTCAGGATTGAATAACTATTTTGGAAGATATGAGAAAAAAGGGAATAGAATAAAGTTTGAAAAACTTGGAGCAACATTGATGGCAGGTTCAGATAAAGTTATGAAAATGGAAAGTGAGTACTTAGAAAAATTAGATTTAGTACAATCATTTACTGTAGAAAATGATATTTTAACATTAAACCTGAAAGATGGAACTAGTTTAAAATTTAAAGAAAATAAAATGGTTGACAAAAAATTAAAATAATAATATAATCAAATATCAAAATAAAATAAATATATCCAAGGAGAAAAAATAATTTTTTTCCTATAAAAGATTGGATTTAGTTAAGGCGAAATTTTTTTTTTCGCCTTTTTTTTTTCGATTTTATAATTTGAATGGAGGATATTTAATGAAAAGAACTAAGTATGTATTTGTAACTGGTGGGGTTGTTTCATCTTTAGGAAAGGGAATAACTGCAGCATCTTTAGGAAGATTATTGAAGGAAAGAGGATATAGTGTAACTATTCAAAAGTTTGATCCATATATAAATGTAGATCCAGGAACAATGAATCCATATGAGCATGGGGAAGTATTTGTAACTGTAGATGGAGCTGAAACAGATTTAGACTTAGGGCACTATGAAAGATTTTTAGATGAAAATCTAACAAGATATAATAATATAACAACAGGAAGAATTTACCAATCTGTTATAAATAAAGAGAGAAAAGGTGAATATTTAGGTAAAACTGTTCAAGTAATTCCTCATATAACTAATGAAATAAAATCTAAGATAGAGTTAGTTGGAAAAGAGAGTGGATCAGATATTGTTATAACAGAGATAGGTGGAACAGTAGGGGATATAGAATCAACACCATTTTTAGAAGCAATTAGACAATTTAAATATGATGTTGGAAGAGAAAATGTTTTATATATTCATGTGACTTTAGTTCCATATTTAAAAGCTGCTGGAGAGTTAAAAACAAAACCTTCTCAACATTCTGTGAAAGAGCTGATGAGTTTAGGAATAAGGCCAGATATTTTAGTTTGTAGAACAGAGCATCCAATAAACTCTGATTTAAAGAGAAAGTTATCGATGTTTTGTGATATAGATCCAGAGGCAGTAATAGAAGCTCCAGATGCTAAGACAATTTATGAAGTTCCTCTAATAATGGAGGAGAACGGACTAGCAGATGTAGCTTGTAAAAAATTAGGAATTGAAAATAGAGAACCAGATCTTGGAAATTGGAAAGAGATTGTAAAAAGTATAAAGCATCCAAAAGATAAGGTGAAATTAGCCGTTGTAGGTAAGTATATTGAATTGAAAGATGCATATATAAGTATAAATGAATCG
Source organism: Cetobacterium sp. ZWU0022 (assembly GCF_000800875.1). Classification (NCBI taxonomy): domain Bacteria; kingdom Fusobacteriati; phylum Fusobacteriota; class Fusobacteriia; order Fusobacteriales; family Fusobacteriaceae; genus Cetobacterium; species Cetobacterium sp. ZWU0022. Next base: position 34,650 of record NZ_JRJZ01000184.1, on the reverse strand, counting down.
ATAGAACATGCAGCTTATAATTTAGGATTAAAAGCAGATATTAATTATGTTCAAGCTGAGGATTTAGATGCAGAATCGTTAAGAGAATTTAATGGAATTTTAATACCTGGTGGATTTGGAGATAGAGGAGTTCAAGGTAAAATTGACGCTATAAACTTTGCTAGAGAAAATAAGATTCCGTTTTTAGGAATATGTTTAGGAATGCAAACTGCAGTTATAGAGTTTTCGAGAAATGTATTAGGAATGAAAGATGCAAATTCAACAGAGTTTGATAAAACTAGTAAACATCCAGTTATAGATATTTTACCGGATCAAAAAGATATAAAAAATCTTGGAGGAACAATGAGATTAGGAGTATATCCGTGTAAAATAGAGAAGAATAGTTTAGCATATGAGCTTTATAAAGAGGAGCTTATTTATGAGAGACATAGACATAGATTTGAATTTAATAATGAATTTAAAGAGATCATTCAAGAAAAAGGATTAAAGATATCTGGGTCATCACCAGATGGAACATTAGCAGAGATAGTAGAACTGTCAAAAGATTTACACCCATTCTTTATAGCAGGGCAGTTCCATCCAGAGTTTAAAAGTAGACCTGGGAAACCGCACCCACTATTTTTAGGGTTTGTAGAAGCTGTGTATAAGCTTGAAAAATCTTTAAAAGATTAATCTAGAGTTAATTTTCTAGAGTTTCCTCTTATATCAACTTCGATGATTTTTTCAATAGAACCATTTTTATGACCGATTAAGTAGTTTGTCATATTAGCAGCAGAACAAGAGTGATTAGGAATGATTTCTATTTTATCACCAATTTTTAGGGCCGAAGGGCCCTCTTTTTTTACTTTCGCCACTTCTTCAGATAATCCAATAATCGTTAATTCAGGATGATTTTTAATGATTCCAAATCCTTTTGTAAGAGAGTTTCCATGAGCACCTTGATCAAGTCCTAGACATTTACTACCACAATCTAAAATATACAAATCTTCAGAGGGATTAGAAATAACTGTAGCAAGAACAGTTAAAGAACACTCCTCCTCTTTAGCGGCCCCTAGAGCTACTTGAATAGCATCAAAGAAAACATAGTTTCCAGGTCTAGAAACAGTTATCTCATCTGATTCGATAGCTTTTTCAAAAGTTGGAGTAGTTCCAGTAGCTACAAATTCTACATTAGCTCCAGCTTCAATTAAAAGATTTTTTGCTAAAGTCATAGTTGTAATCTCTTTTTCTGTAATCTCTTTAACGTGTTCTTTCGAAAAACCGTAAACTTGTCCAGTATGAGTTGAAATACCTTTAAAAACAAGATTCGGATATTTATTTAATGAATTAAGAAGAGAAACTGCATTTTCAGGAGTAACTCCAAATCTATTTAAACCACTATTTATTATAATTTGATAGTTGATTTTAGTATTATTTAATTTTTTTGCTAACTCAGCAGCAGGAATTTCATTGTCAAAAGCAACAAATAATTCACAACATTTATTTAGTTCGATGACTCTTTCTAAGTTGCTATCTCCTATCACAGGATAAGCTAGCATAACTTTTTTAACGCCACTTTTTTTTACAACTGCCTCAGCTTCATCTAGTGTTCCCACAAGAACTCCCTTAGCTCCAGCTTCAATTTGCATTTTAGTGATTTCACTACTTTTATGTGTTTTTAGCATAGGAAATAATTCAACACAATTTTTATCTGCTAAAGTTTGATATTTGGCTATATTTTTTTCTAAAGTATCTAGATTAACTAGAAAACTAGGTGTAGTTAAAGATGATATTTTTTTCATTTTGAACCTCCAATTAAATTTCTAATAGAAATATACAACAAATATTTATTAAAGTCAAACTTTATTTTATCATTTTAATAAATTTAAAATTTATTAAAATGATAAAATAAAGAAGATCATATAAGATCTTCACTTTTAATTATATGAGCTCCTTTTTGTTTCATCTCATCAAATGCAAGTTTTGAATCGTCAGAAGATAAATTAACTCCTCTACAAGCATCTTCAATAACATTAACCTTAAATTTTAGATCAAGGGCATCTAAAACAGTATATTTAACACAATAATCTGTAGCTAATCCCAATATAAATAGTTCGGTTACATTGTGTGTTTTTAGAAGATGAAAGAGGTCAGTTTTTTTTAATTTTCCATTGTCGAAAAATCCACTGTAAGAATCAATTTCAGGATCAGTTCCTTTATAAATAATATTTTTTATTTCTATAAGGTCAGAATGAAATTCAGAACCAAAACTATTTTGAACACAATGCTGAGGCCACCAAATTTGAGGAAGATTATTTAAAATTCCAATTTCTCCAATATTACCACCAGAGTTTATAGCAAAGCTTTTGTGATTACTTGGATGCCAATCTTTTGTTCCAATAACTAGAAAATTATTTCTATAAAAATAATCAATAAGTTTATTTGTTACAGGAATAATTTCATTTGAATTTTTAACTTCAAGACTACCACCTTCACAAAAATCATTTTGAATATCAACAACAATAAGTGCTTTCATTAGTTCCTCCACTATAAATTTATTTTGAATAGTATAACAGTAAAAAAATGAAATGTAAATTAAAAACAACTTGGAAAAAGGAATTCTATTTGTTATGATTGTATATAGAGATATGAAACAAATATATGAGGAGGGGAATATGAACGTAATATTAGGGATATCATTTTTTATATTAGGAAGTTTAGCTGTTTATATATTCCAAAAGAAAAGATTTAAAAAAATGACAGAGGAAGATTTTGTTTGTGAGGTTGTTCAAAAAGCATTTTTGAAAGAGAAGCTATCAGATCATAATGAACATAACTTAGTTAGAGCTTTATTGAAAAGTGATGCCTTTATAAAAGATTTATCATTAACTGCAAAATTTAAAGGGATGATAGTGGGATATATTCTATTTACTAAAGTTAAAGTTGGAGATGAAACTCTTTTAACACTTGCACCACTAGCAGTACTACCAAGATTCCAGAAGAAAGGAATTGGAAAAAGCTTAATTGAAAAAGGACATAAAATAGCTAAAGATTTAGGCTACAAAGGAATTGTTGTTTTAGGACATGCTGAGTACTATAAAAAATTTGGTTATGAACCAGCTTCAAAGTGGAATATAAAATGTCCATTAGAAGTTCCGGATGAAAACTTTATGGCTATTGAGTTATATCCAGATTCATTAAAAAATATAAATGGAATAGTTGAATATGCCCCAGAATTTGGGATTAAATAATAAAAAAACGCAAGATTCCTTGCGTTTTTTTATTTAAACTATTTCACAGATTTCATCAAATTGAAGTCTTCTCTCACGAGGATTAAGTGTTTTAGTTTCGTCAAAATATCCTATCGAAAGCAACATTACAACAGTTTTATCCTCATCAATTTCGAAGAGTTCTTTAACCTTATCTTCATTAAAACCAATCATTGGATGAGTATCAACCCCAACATTTTTAGCACAAAGCATTATATTCATAGCGAAAAGAGAAACGTCTCTAACAGCCATGGCATTTCTTTTAACCTCTGTTGGATATAAAACAGTTTCACACATATTAATAAGTTGATTAACTTTTTCTTCGCTCATTCCTAAATCAATTTTAGCATTCCACATAGGGTTATCACGTCCATATCCAAAAGTGTCTCCAACCATTATAAGAGTCATTGCAGCTTCTTTTATTTTAGGTTGAGTACATGCTGAAAACAGTTTTTCTTTAGCTTCAGCAGAGTGAACAGCTATAATTTGCCAAGGTTGCAAATTGAACGCTGACGGAGCTAAAACAGCTTCGTTGATAATCTCTTTAAAAAGTTTTAAATCTAAATCTTTATTTTGATCAAAAAAATTCACGCTTCTTCTGTTAGATACAACATCTTTAAAATTCATATAAACACCTCCAAAAGATACTATATGTATTATACTTAAAAGCTGTAAAAAACCTTTTATTCTTCAACAATAATTCTAGGAATTCTTGAATTTAGTAAAGTAGTATATTCATAGTGATCCATATTAAGGAAAGAGTTACATCTATTAAAATCACGATAAATTTCAACAGAATCTCCCTGTTGTACAGAGTCGTCAATAAGAACAAAAGATGTGTCCATACTAATGTGAACGATAGGGAACTCTTTGTTATTTATGTGACACATAATATTTGTATTATTTTTAGCAAATCCATCTCCATAACCAATTTTAATTTTTCCGACTTTATTAAAGGTTTGAGTATCAATGTTATCTTTTCTTGTATAGCCGATGAAATCTAAAGAGGAAAAATCTTTGATATTGTAGATTGGTCCTGACAAAGTCCAAGATCGCTTGATATTTTCGTCTTCGATTCCAGGATCGAGCATACCTAAGAGACTAATTCCACATCTTACATGAGTCGATCCTTCTCCCAATCCAAGAATTGTAGCTGCACTATTTTGAGAGTGAATAATTTTAAAACGTTCCTTACCTAAAAAATTAATCCAATTAATAAATTCTTTTTGAATTAAAATTATCTCCTCAGGATTTGAACTAAAAAAATGAGTCATAGCACCTTTGAAATGAAGATCATTTTTTATGATAATATTTTTAATTTCATTTAACTCATCTTTTGTAAATCCATTTCGAGCAAACCCGAAGTCGAATTTCAGATGAAGTTGAGAGAAATCTATATCTTTTTCAATCAATTCTTTAAGTTCTGAAAGACTATTTATACACATCTCTAGATTATCATGAGTTTTCAAAAGAGAAAGATTTTCAATTGTTTCAAAAACAAGAATTCTTATATTAGATAGATTTAAAGATAAGATTTCAATAGCTTCAGATTCTCTGGCAACAGCAAAATATGTGCAACCAGCTTCAGCTAGAATAGGGACTACTTCTTTTAAACCATGACCATAAGCATTAGCTTTTACAACTGAGATAACCTCTTTCTTTGTAGAGTTTTTAATATAGTTGAAATTATGTATAATATTATTTTTATCAAGTGTTACACGAAAACCGTCTCTGCTCATTTTAAACACCCCTTTTTTATTAATAGTATTGTTACTATTATTACCATATATTCTTTTAAATTACAAAAGAAATATTTTTTCTAAATAAAAAACCTCCTCTTAACATTTAAGAGGAAGTTTTTTTAAAGAGTTTTTCATAAGTGGAATACTAACTGTAAGACAGATAAGCTCTGCAATAGGTATAGCTAACCAAATTCCAGTTTCTCCAATTATTATTGGTAATGTAAATAGTGGAATTAATACAAATATTATAGCTCTTCCACAAGATATAAAAGCAGACTCAAAAGGTTTTTCAATAGATGTATGGAAACTGCTTGAGATAATATTGATAAACGATAATAAGTATGCAAAAGTAAAGAAAAATATTGCTCTATTAGTTAAATCTTGGAGTTCTTTGTTTCCATTTGAGAAAAGTCCAATAATTTTATCTCCAAAAAGATGCATAGATATAAAAGTAATAATCCCAATTGCAGCTCCAGATTTTAAAGCTACTTTTAAAACATCTTTGATTTTATCACCTCTTTTAGCTCCTAAATTATAAGAGATAATAGGTTGTAGTGCTTGAGATAAACCATATAGAGAGATATTTACGATAGAATTAATATAAAATACTATTGTTAATGCTGACACTCCTAAAACACCAATGTTTTTCATAATAATGATATTGAAAATATAAGTTGTAACAGCACTAGAAATAACAGTTAGCATCTCTGAACTACCATTATAGAAAATTTCTTTAATATCTTTTAATGTTCCAGATATTTTACCAAATTGTACGTGATAAAATAAGCTAAGAGCACCAAACATATTAGCAAAACATGATGCAACAGCAGCCCCTTCCATTCCCATTCCTAGTTTAATAACAAAAATATAATCTAGAAATACATTTGTTAAAAAACAAATAGCGCCACTCACGAAAACCTGATTAGGTTTACCAATAATTCTAACGAATGTTTCAGTAAAAATAGGCATACTGAAGAATATAGAACCTGGAATCAGAATAGCTAAATATTTCTTAACAAGCTCATATGTTTCTAAGTTTGTACCTAAAAGCTTCATAACAGCATCAAAATTAAGAAGTAAAAATATTGAGATAAAAAGAAGAACTCCTAAAAGTAAAATTAAAGTCAAGCTTGTAAGACTTTTTGCTCTTTCTTTTTCTCCATTTCCAGAAGCGATTCCTACTAAAACTCCTCCACCAATACAAATCATTAAAGCGATACTTAGTAAAAGATTGATAAGAGGCATAGATAGGTTTACAGCGGCTAGTCCCAATGGTCCAACACCTTTACTCAAAAATAATCCATCTACCATAATTTGTAGTGATACAATAAGCATTCCTAAGATACTAGGTATTGCAAATTTAAAAAATAGTTTTTTTACACACCCATTTTCAAGGGTAATATTTTGTGACATTTTCCTCTCCTCTATAAATTAAAATTTTATTAACTTCACGATATATGATATTATAAACTATATACTTAACTATAATGTCAAGGAGGAATTATGAAAAATAGATATAAGATTTCAGAGTTAGCAAAAATAGCAGATATTTCAAAGCAAACATTGATTTTTTATCATAAAAAAGGTATCTTGATACCAGAATATATTGATGAGAATAATGGGTATAGATTTTATTCTAATTCTCAAATTTGGGATTTGTTTTTTATTATAACTTTAAAAGAAGCTGGATTTTCATTAGAAGAGATAAAAGAATATACAAAGGTAAAAACGCCCTTAAAAAGTTTAGAATTTTTAGAGGAAAAGGTAGATGATATTGATAAAAAAATAGAAGAATTAAAAAAAAGTAGAGATACAATTCAAGAAAAAATTTTATGTATAAAAGAGATGTCTTCAAATTTAGAAGAAAAAGTTCAGTTAGTAGAGTTAAAAGCTATGAAGGTTTATTTTATAAAGATAAAAGATCCTGTTGATGAGAAAGAGATAGCAGAAACATATGATAAATTACAGAGGTTAGGAAATAAAAATGGAATAAAGGAGATTCTATATATTACGAAAGTTAAGCAAAAGGATATATATGAAAATTCAGAAATTCCTATAAGTGAGATAGGACTCTTGGTTCCAGAAGAGTATAGTATTTTAGGAGAGGAGTTTATAGAAAATAAATATTGTGTTATGCTAAGACATAAAACGACTTTTGATATGATAAAGTTAACCTATGAAAATCTTCATAGATTTATTAAAGAGAATAATTTTGAAGTTGTTGGAGATTCGATAGAGATTGGAAATGAAGTTGTTGTTCCTCTTGAAAATGGATTTGGAGGAATTATTGATATATATATTCCTGTAAAAAAATTGAAAAATTTTAAAAATTAGGATACTCTATAGTGTAGTATTATAGAAAAAGGAGAAATAAAAAATATGGATACGAATCACTCGAGAAGAAAAAAAGCTATGGGACTAGAAGGAATAGTTTGCATAGTAATATTATCAACATTAATCTATCTTTTATCTAGTAAGATGGGTGGAATAAATATGATAAATACAATTATAAAAACAGCACATGATTTACTATTAAATACAGTGTTTTTTATAATGGGAGTTTCAGTTATAGCAGGGGCATTTGCAGGAATTTTATCTGAGTTTGGAGTTATAGCTATTTTGAATAAGTTGTTATCACCACTTATGAAGCCGTTATATAGATTACCTGGAGCAGCAGCAATAGGAGTTTTAACAACATATATTTCGGATAATCCAGCAATTTTAAGTTTATCAGCAGATAAAGGATTCACAAAATATTTTAAAAAATATCAATTGCCAGCATTAACAAATTTAGGGACGTCGTTTGGAATGGGATTCATAGTGTCTACATTTATGATTGCTCAAAGTGGAAGTATGAATGAAAACCTTGTATTTCCAGTTATTTTAGGGAATTTAGGGGCATTTATAGGAAGTGTTGTGAGTGTAAATTTGATGATTAATTTTACTAAGAAAATTTTCCATGAAAAGGGAGATTTAGTAGAAAAAGATGATTCAACATTAAGTTTTTTTGAGTATAGAGATATAAGAGATGGAAATGTTTTAGAAAGATTATTAGAAGCGCTTCTAGAAGGTGGAAAAAACGGAGTTCAAATGGGAATGGAAATTATTCCTGGAGTTCTAATAATTTGTACAACAGTTTTATTATTGACAAATGGTGCTGGAGAAAATGGATATACTGGAGCAGCTTACGAAGGGATTGCTCTTTTACCATATGTGGGAGAGAAGTTACAATTTATTCTGAAACCACTGTTTGGATTTACAAGTGCAAAAGCATTGGCGTTTCCAATCACATCATTAGGAGCAGTAGGAGCGGCTTTAGGACTTGTTCCACAATTTATAGCTGATAAGGCTATTACATCTAGAGAGATTGCTGTATTTACAGCTATGGGTATGACTTGGAGTGGATATTTAAGCACACACGTTGCAATGATGGATAGTTTAGGATATAGAAAGTTGACAGGAAAAGCTATATTTAGTCATACAATAGGTGGAATCGTAGCAGGAGTAGTAACAAATATATTATATACACTTTTCATGTAATTAAATAAAATTATATAAATTTATGGGGGTAAAAATGAAAGAGTATAAGATTGATTTACATATTCATACAAATGTAAATCCTCACGCATTTAGTACTTTAGAGGAGAATATAGCTGCAGCAGCAAAAAAAGGAATGGAAGTTATAGCTATTACAAATCATGGACCAGCTTTACAAGATACTCCACATTGGTGGCATTTGGTAAATATAGCAATTTTACCAGAAGTTATTGACGGAGTTAGAGTAATTAAAGGTGTAGAAGCTAATATACTAGATACAGATGGGAAGTTAGATATCAATCAAAGAGTGTACGATCATATGGAGTTAGTTTTAGCAGGATTCCATGTAGTTGATGAGTATGGTGTTATTGATGATATGGAGAAAAATACAACAGCTATATTGAGTTTGATAAAAAAGCAAAAAGCTGATATAATAGTTCATCTGGGTAATCCAATTTTCCCAGTAGATTATAAAAGAATAGTTAAAGCAGCAAAAGAAAATAAAGTGGCCTTAGAGGTAAATAATACATCTCTAGGAACAATAACAAGAGTTGGTTCTAAAAAGAATTGTAAAGCAATGTTAGAGTTAGCTAAAGAGGAGAGATGTTATATAGCTTTAGGTACAGATGCGCACTATTCTGGTCATATTGGAGAGTTTCAAAGAGCGATTGAGCTTTTAGATGAGGTTGATTATCCAAAAGAGCTAATTATAAATAGTTCAAAAGAAACTTTTGAAGAATTTTTAAAACTGAGACAAGAGTTAAGAAGTAAAAAAGTAGACTCTTAATTTTGGGAGGAAAAGAAGAATGCAAAAAAATAGAATTTGTGAATTATTAGGGATTAAATACCCAATTATCCAAGGTGCAATGGCGTGGATATCAAATGGAAACTTAGCAGGACATGTGTCTAAAGCTGGTGGATTAGGAATAATTGCTGGTGGAGGAATGCCGCCTGAAATTTTAAGACAAGAGATTAGAAAAGCAAAGTCAATTACTGAAAATCCATTTGGAGTTAACTTAATGTTAATGATGGAAAGTGTTGCTGAGCAAATAGATGTATGTATAGAAGAGGGAGTAAAAGTTGTTACAACTGGAGCAGGAAATCCAGGAATATACATGGAAAAATTAAAAGCTGCAGGAATTAAAGTTATACCAGTAGTTGCATCAGTTGCATTAGCAAAAAGAATGGAAAAAATAGGAGCCGATGCAGTAGTAGCTGAAGGACTAGAAGCAGGAGGGCACATTGGTGAAATAACAACAATGGCACTTGCTACTCAAGTTGCAAGAGAGGTTTCAATTCCTGTTATCGTTGCTGGAGGAATTGCTTCAGGAGAGCAATTTTTAGCGGCATTAGCATTAGGTGGAGAAGCAATTCAAGTAGGAACTATATTCATAGTTGCTCACGAGTGTGATGTTCATGAGAACTATAAAAACTTAGTATTAAAAGCAAAAGATAGATCAACAGTTACTACTGGAAACTATACAGGACATCCAGTTAGAGTTTTAAATAACAAATTCTCAAAAACTATTTTAGAGCTAGAGGAAAAAGGAGCTCCAAAAGAGGAGATTGAAGAGTTAGGAAAAGGAAAATTAAGACTAGCAGTTGTAGATGGAGACGTTCAAAACGGAAGTGTAATGTCAGGACAAGTTGCAGGATTAGTTAAAGAAGCTTTAAGCTGCCAAGAGATTGTAGATAAGTTAATGAACGAGTTAAAAGAGGAAAAAGTAAAACTAGATCAAAGATTTTCAACAATAACTTTTTAACAATGGAAGGGTAGAGTAATCTGCCCTTTTTATCTAAAAAAATAAGGGAGAAGTGTTATGTATAATAAAGTAATGGAAACTGTAGAGTTTTTAAATTCAAAAGTTACAAATAGACCTAAAATAGCTATAATATTGGGTTCTGGACTTGGTGGTTTAGTAGAGTATGTGGAGAATAAAATAATTATACCATATGAAGAGATACCAAACTTCCCAGTTTCAACAGTAGCTGGTCATGCAGGAGAACTTGTATTTGGAACAATAAATGGTGTTGAAGTTTTAGTTATGAAAGGAAGATTCCACTATTACGAAGGGTATAATATGAAAGAGGTTACTTATCCTCAATATGTATTTAAGAAATTTGGAATAGAAACTATGATTGTAAGTAACGCTGCTGGTGGAGCTAATAGAAGTTTTAAACCAGGAACACTTATGATTATAAATGATCATATCAACTTCTTTGGAACAAATCCTTTAATCGGAAAAAATGATGAGAGATTTGGACCAAGATTCCCAGATATGTCAGAAACTTACAGTAAGGCTTTAATAGAAAAAGCAAAATCTGTTGCAAATAGATTAAATATAGAGTTTGAAGAAGGAATCTACTTAGGATCATCTGGACCAACTTATGAAACGGCAGCAGAAGTGAGCATGATGATGGGAATGGGTGCATCAGCAGTAGGGATGTCAACAGTTCCAGAATCAATTGTAGCAAACTACCTTGGAATGAAAATATTAGGAATATCTTGTATCACAAATATGGCTACTGGAATTGCAACGAAGCCACATTCACATGAAGAGGTTGTAGAGATAGCAAATCAGACAGGAGAGAGATTCTGTAAGTGGATTGCTGAAACAGTAAAAGAGTTATAATAACTCATAGGAGGTAATGATTTATGAAAGCAGCATTTTTTGATATTGATGGAACAATTTATAGAAATTCATTATTGACAGAGCATTTTAAAAAGCTTATAAAATACGAACTTTTAGATATTAGAGAGTACGAGCTAAAGGTAAAGGATGCTTTTAAAGAATGGGATGAAAGAGTAGGAGATTACGATAAATATCTAGAAGATATAACGACAACATATGTTGAAGCTATAAAAGGGTTATCACTACAATATAACGATTTTATTTCAGACCAAGTTTTAGAACTTAAAGGAAATAGAGTTTATAAATTTACAAGAGATATGATAAAATGGCACAAAGAGCAAGGTCATAAAGTTATATTTATTTCTGGAAGTCCAGATTTTCTAGTTTCTAGAATGGCTAAAAAATGGGGTGCTGATGATTATTGTGGTTCTATCTATCACTATGAGGATGGAAAATTATCTGGAGATATTTCTCCAATGTGGGACTCAAAAAATAAAATGAAAGCGATAAATAATTTCTGTAAGAAATATGATATAGATTTAAGTGAAAGCTATGCGTATGGAGACACAAATGGAGATTATAGTATGCTGACTTTAGTTGGAAACCCTAGAGCTATCAATCCTTCAAGAGAGTTACTTTTAAAAATAAAATCAGAGGAACATCTGAGAAATAAAACAGAAATCTTTGTTGAAAGAAAAGATGTAATTTATAAAATTTCATCTGATGTAGAAATTTTATAAAAAAAATCTTGACATTTATACAAAAAAGTTTTATTATTACCCCATAGTAAAAATAAATTTTTAAAAAGGAGGAAGTTATGTTTATAAATTTCAATAATAATAATTATAATTGTGTTAATAATATGAATAATAATAATAACAACAATAATAATAATCTATTGAAATTTGTATTGTGTAATTTCCATTACTTTGAAAATAATAAAGAATTTAAATTTGACTGTAAATAATTTGGTATAAGTATATCTAAAAATAGGTATATTATATTTTGTTAAATTAAAGCTCTTAACTATTTCCATTGATGGAGATGTTGAGAGCTTTTTTATTTTATAAAAAAATATGGAGGTAGGAATTATGTATAAGGCAAAACTAGATATTATGGAAACAGAGGTAGCAATTAAGAAGGTAAAAGACTTTTTCGAAAGAGATTTAGCTAAAAAATTGGATTTAACAAGAGTTTCAGCACCACTGTTTGTAACACCAGAAAGTGGATTAAACGATGATTTAAATGGAATTGAAAGAGCCGTTGCATTTGATACGAAATGTAAACAGGATGCCGTAATTGTTCATTCGTTAGCAAAATGGAAAAGAATGGCACTTCATAAATATGGATTCCATACAGGTAAAGGGCTTTATACAGATATGAACGCTATAAGAAGAGATGAGGACTTGAGCCCAATACATTCATATTATGTAGATCAATGGGATTGGGAAAAGGTTTTAGATAAATCAGAAAGAACAACAGATAAATTACATGAAACTGTAAAAAAGATATACACTTCGCTAAAAGATACTGAGGAACATATAAGAGAAAGTTATCCACAGTTATCAAAAAAATTACCAGAGGAGATTTCGTTTGTAACTTCTCAAGAGTTAGAAACACTTTATCCTGAACTGACTCCAAAGGAAAGAGAGCATAAACATGCAGAGAAACATGGTGCAATATTTATAAGCCAAATCGGAAAGGCTTTAGCTTCAGGAGAGAAGCATGATGGAAGAGCCCCAGATTACGATGATTGGGATTTAAATGGAGATATAATTGTATATTATGAACCGTTAAAAATAGGATTAGAACTTTCTTCGATGGGAATTCGTGTATCAGAGGAATCTTTAGCCAAACAGTTAGAGATTGCGGGAGCGGAAGATAGAAAAACTTTAGATTTCCATAAAAGACTTTTAGCAGGAGAATTGCCATATACAATAGGTGGAGGAATAGGACAATCTAGAATATGTTTATTCTTCTTAGATAAACTTCATATAGGTGAAGTTCAAGCATCTTTATGGCCAGAGGAAGTTTTAGAAGAGTGTAAAGCAAAGGATATTCCATTACTATAAAAAACAAAATATAACTTCATTTCTGGAGCAAAAAGGTATATAATTGAGATGTTATATACTTTTGGAGGTGGGAGATGAGGTATTTAATAGATAAATTGTATAAAAATAATGAATTAACTCAATTTGAGTTAGAGGAGTTACTCTGCAATTTAAGTGAAGAGGATAGAGATTATCTAATAGATAAAGCCTATGAAGTTAGACAGAGAAGTTATGGTAAAACAGTTTTTTTTAGAGGATTGATAGAGATATCTAATATCTGTAAATGTGATTGTTTTTACTGTGGAATTAGGGCATCTAACTGCAAGGCTAGTAGATATAGATTATCTAAAGATGAGATATTGGATTCTTGTCACAGAGGATATTCGTTAGGATACAGAACCTTTGTTTTCCAAGGAGGAGAGGATAGTTATTTTACAGATGAGCTTTTAGAGGATATAATAAAAACTTTAAAAAGAGAATACTCTGATATAGCTATTACTCTTTCTTTAGGAGAGAGAGGTGAGAAATCATTTAGAAGACTTTATGAAGCTGGTGCTGATAGATATCTTTTAAGACACGAGACTGTGGATGAAAATCTTTATAATAGGTTACATCCAAAAATGTCTTTGGAAAATAGGAAGAAATGCTTAGAGGCCCTTAAAGAGATTGGCTATCAAGTAGGAAGTGGATTTTTGATAGGTTTGCCTGGTTTGCAAATGAAGGATTATGCTAAAGATTTAATTTTCTTAAAGAAGTTAAAACCTCACATGGTAGGAATTGGACCTTTTATACCACACGAAGACACACCTTTAAAATCTGAAAAAGGTGGAACTGCATATGATACAATTACACTGTTAGCAATAATAAGATTATTACTGCCAGATGTATTATTGCCGGCAACAACAGCTTTAGGAACAATTGACCCAAAAGGAAGAGAAAAAGGATTCAAGGCTGGTGCAAATGTTATAATGCCAAACTTGTCTCCTATGGAATATAGAAAAAAATATGCTCTTTATAATGGAAAAGTTTTTTCTGGAAAGGAATCAGCAGAGGAAAAGCTAAAAATAGAAAGTGGAGTTATAGAATCAGGATTTGAACCGATACTAACAAGAGGAGATAATATCAGATGGAAAAGGAAATAAATTTTATTGATCAAAATTATATTGAAAACCTATTGAAAAATTCTAAAAATACTAGTTATGAAGAGATTGAAAGAGTTCTAAATAAAGCAAAAAATAAAGAGGGATTAACTCACAGTGAGGTTGCTTCACTTTTAGAAATAAAAGATGAGAAGCAGAAAAAAAGACTTTATGAAATTGCAGGTGAGTTAAAAAAGTCTATATATGGAAATAGAATAGTTGTTTTTGCACCGTTATATGTGAGTGATTATTGTGTAAACAACTGCACTTATTGTGGTTATAAAAGAGATAATAAGTTTGAAAGAAAAAAGCTTTCAAGAGAACAAATTCAAAATGAGGTTAGGCTTTTAGAAAAGATGGGTCATAAAAGACTTGCATTAGAGCTAGGTGAAGATCCTGTAAATGTCCCAATTGAATATACCTTAGAGGCTATTGATGCTGTTTACAGTACAAAATTTGAAAATGGATCTATTAGAAGAATAAATGTTAATATAGCTGCAACAACTGTAGAAAATTATAAAAAATTAAAAGATGCAGAGATAGGTACATATATTCTTTTCCAAGAAACTTATCATAAGCCAACATATGAAAGAGTTCATCCGAAATCTTTAAAAGGTGATTATGAATATCATTTAAATGCTTTTTCTCGAGCCATGAAAGCTGGTATTGATGATGTAGGTGCTGGTGTTTTATTTGGATTGGCGGATTATAGATATGAAATAATAGCACTTATGTTACATAATGAGTATTTGGAAAAAGAGTATGGGGTAGGATTCCACACGATTTCGGTTCCGAGAATAAAGAAAGCAGAGGGAATGAGTTTAGAAGAATATCCACATCAAATAGATGACGATACTTTTAGAAATATAGTTGCTATTATAAGATTGGCAGTCCCTTTTACAGGAATGATTTTATCAACTAGAGAAACTGCAGAGCTTAGAAGAGAGCTTATAAAATATGGAATATCACAAATAAGTGCAGGATCATCAGCTGATGTTGGAGGATACACAGATAGAGAAGAAGGAAAAACTAGAACTCAGTTTGAATTAGCTGATCACAGAACCCCTTTAGAGGTTTTAAAAGAACTATTAGATCAAGATTGTGTTCCGAGTTATTGTACAGCTTGCTATAGAATGGGAAGAACTGGAGATAGATTTATGCAACTTGCTAAAAGTGGAAATATTCAGAATGTATGTTCACCAAATGCACTTTTAACTTTAATGGAGTATGCAATGGACTATGGCGATAAAGAACTGACAGAAAAAGTTGAAGAGGTTATAGAAAGAGAGATTCAAACAATTGTTAGAGAGGATATAAAAAAACTGACAGTAGAAAAATTAGAAAAAATAAAAAATGGAGAGAGAGATTTATATCTTTAAAGAAGGAGTTTATTATGAAAAATACACCCAATTCAAATAGGTTACATATAGGAATTTTTGGTAAAACAAACTCTGGAAAATCTTCATTACTGAATGCTATAACAGAGCAAGAGATATCTATCGTTTCAGATATAGAGGGAACAACCACTGATTCTGTGACAAAAGCTATGGAATTTTTGCCATTTGGTCCAGTTTTATTTATAGATACAGCTGGATTAGAGGATAATACTCCTTTAGGTAGATTAAGAGTAAAGAAAAGTTTAGAAGAGTTAAAAAGAACAGATTTTGCGTTATTAGTTATGGATGCAACAAAAATTGATATGGCATTTTATAAAGATCAAGAGATTCAATTTAAAAAATATAATATTCCATTTCAATTGATACTAAATAAATCAGAACTATTAACAGATGAAGTAAAATCTACAATAAAAAAGATTTTTCCTAAATCTATTTTTGTTTCAACAAAAGATAGAAGTAGTATTTTGAATTTAAAAAATGAAATTTTGAAAGAGATTCAAAAAGAGCAAGAAGAACCGAAACTTTTAGGAGACTTAGTTCCTTATAATGGAAAAGTTGTAATGGTAGTTCCAGTGGATTCTGAAGCGCCGAAAGGGAGACTAATTCTTCCTCAAGTTCAAGTGATAAGAGAGTGTCTTGATCATGGGATAAAAAGTTATGTGGTTAGAGACACAGAACTTGAAAGTGCATTAGAAGATATAAAGGATATAGACTTAGTAGTAACTGATTCTCAAGCTTTTAAAAATGTAGATAAAATTTTAAATAATCGAGCTAAGTTGACAAGTTTCTCAATACTTTTTGCAAGACAAAAGGGAGATTTAGAAGATTTGGTTAGAGGCGTTAAGAAGTTAAAAGCTTTAAATCATGGAGATAAAATACTGATAGCGGAAACTTGTACACACAATACATCTCATGAGGACATTGGAAGAGTAAAGATTCCAAAGTTAGTAAGAAACTATTGTGGCAAAGAGATTGAGTTTGATTTTATGGGTGGAAAAGACTTCCCAGAGGATTTATCGAAATACTCTTTAGTTATTCACTGTGGTGCTTGCATGATAAATAAAAAACTTATGCAAAGTAGAATAGATGAATCGATGGGTTCAAATGTACCAATTACAAATTATGGTTTAGTTATAGCAGAAGTTACAGGGATTTTAGATAAATCCTTAGAAATATTCAAATAGTTTTATACACCCTTACTAATATTTTCTATATTGGTGAGGGATTTTTTTTATATTGCTATTGACTTCATTATATCTGTGAGGTAATATTAGTACCACTTAGAATATTGAAGTTAAAAAATTAAAATGGGAGGGCCAATATGATTTTTAATCCAGTAATACTTTCAGTTACTACTATGATTGTACTTAGTTTATTAAAGTTGAATGTAATTCTAGCAATATTAGTGGCAGCTTTGGTGGCAGGTGTAACTTCGGGAATAGGTATAGGAGAAACCATGCAAACATTGATTGGTGGAATGGGAGGAAATTCAGAGACAGCTTTGAGCTACATTCTTTTAGGAACTTTAGCGGTGGCTATAAATAGCACAGGAGTTGCAGCACTTTTATCTAAAAAGATATCTAAGATAGTTAGTGGGAAAAAATGGATTTTAGCACTTATTGTAGCTGTAATAGCATCATTTTCTCAAAATTTAATCCCAGTTCATATAGCATTTATTCCAATTTTAATTCCTCCATTATTAAAGTTAATGGATGAGTTGAAAATGGATAGAAGAGCGATGGCTTGTTCGTTAACATTTGGATTAAAAATGCCATATATTGTTCTTCCAGTTGGATTTGGATTAATCTTCCATGGAATAATAAGAGACCAGATTGTAAGTAATGGAATGAATGTAGAATTAAGCCAAGTGTGGCAATCAACTTGGATTTTAGGGATAGCTATGTTTGTAGGACTTTTGATAGCTGTTTTTGTATCATATAGTAAACCTAGAGAATATAAAAATTTAACAGTTGGAGGAATGACAGAGGATATTCCTGAAAAAATGGAATTAAAGCATTGGTACACATTGGTTTCAGCAATTATAGCATTTGGAATTCAGTTATATACAGGTTCTTTACCGTTAGGAGCAATCGTAGCGATTGCGTTTATGGTAGCGACAAAAGTTATTAAATGGGATGAGATAGATGGATTAGTTAGCGGTGGAATTGGAATAATGGGGCTTATAGCTTTTATTATGCTTGTAGCAGCAGGATATGGAAGTGTAATTAGACAAACCGGAGCGATAGCGCCATTGGTTCAAGGAGTAGTAGGAGTAGTAGGTGGAAGCAAATTTTTAGGATCGTTTGTTATGCTTTTAGTTGGACTTTTTGTAACAATGGGAATAGGGACATCATTCGGAACAGTACCTATATTAGCAGCTATTTATGTGCCACTATGTATAGAGTTAGGGATATCTCCTTTAGGAACTATCGTTTTGATAGCATGTGCAGGAGCTCTAGGGGATGCAGGGTCACCAGCATCAGACTCAACTTTAGGACCAACAGCTGGATTAAATGCTGACGGACAGCATGATCATATAAGGGATACATGTATTCCTACATTCATACACTACAATATACCGTTGATAATCGCAGGGGTTATCGGAGGAGTACTATTCTAAAAGGAGGCAGGATTAATTTGGAACTACTAATGGGGAACAGAAAACTAACTTTAGAGGATTTAATCAATGTAACAAGAAAGGGATATGAAGTAAAGATCTCAGATGAAGCTAAAGAGAAGGTTGCTATAGCTAGAAAATTAGTGGATGACTATGTTGAAGAGGGAAAAGTATCTTATGGAATAACCACAGGATTTGGAAAATTTTCAGATGAGGTTATATCTAAAGAGGAAACAGCAACATTACAAAGAAATTTAATAATCAGTCATGCTTGTGGAGTTGGTAATCCACTGCCGATAGATATAGCTAAAGGGATTATGGTCTTAAGAGTAAATAACTTGATTCAAGGACACTCGGGAATACGTCAAAAGGTTATTGATTTATTGGTGGATATGATAAATAAAGGAGTAACTCCCTATATACCTGAAAAAGGTTCTTTAGGGGCATCTGGAGATTTAGCACCATTATCTCATATGGTTTTAGTTATGTTAGGTCTTGGAAAAGCATATTATAAAGATACTCTTTATGAGGGAGATGTAGCTTTAAAAAAAGCTAAATTAAAACCAATAAAGGAGTTATCATCAAAAGAGGGATTAGCTTTAATTAATGGAACGCAAGTTATGACATCTGTAGGAGCTCATGCAATTTATGATGGAATAAATTTGATGAAACATCTAGACATTGCAGCAAGTTTATCAATGGAAGCTCTTAGAGGAATAATTTGTGCGTTTGATCCAAAAATTCAAGATGTAAGAGGTCATTTAGGACAGATTAATACAGCTAAAAATATAAACAAAATTTTAAAAAATAGTAGTTCAATAACTAAGCAGGGAGAATTAAGAGTTCAAGATCCTTATGCTCTTAGATGTACGCCCCAAGTTCACGGTGCAAGCAAAGATGCATTGAATTATATAAGAGAAAAGGTTGAGATAGAAATGAATGCGGTTACAGATAATCCAATTATTTTCCCTACAGAAAATGAAGTTTTATCAGGTGGAAATTTCCATGGGCAACCGATGGCATTACCTTTCGATTTTTTAGGAATAGCTCTAGCAGAGATGGCAAATATCTCTGAAAGAAGACTCGAAAGATTGGTTAATCCATCATTAAATAATGGATTACCAGCATTTTTAGTAGAGAATGGAGGAGTAAATTCTGGATTTATGATAGTTCAGTATAGTGCCGCATCATTAGTTTCAGAGAATAAAGTTTTAGCTCATCCGGCATCTGTAGATTCTATACCATCGTCAGCAAATCAAGAGGATCATGTATCGATGGGAACAATAGCTGCAAGAAAAGCTGCAGAGATACTAGGGAATGTAAGAAAGGTTGTTGCGATGGAGATATTAGCAGCATGTCAAGGAATAGATTTAAGAGATGTTCAAAAATTAGGAAAAGGAACAAATGAAGCACATACTTTAGTACGTGAAGTTGTGGAATATTATGACAAAGATAGAGTTATGTATGTTGACATAGAAAAAGTAGAGGAATTGATTAAAACGAATAAGATTGTAGAAAAAGTAGAGGAAAATGTAGGTAAATTGAAGATATAATTGGGGGGATAGAAATGAAAAAGTTAGTTCAGTGTGTTCCAAATTATAGTGAAGGAAAAGATTTAGAGAAAATAGAAAAAATAGCTGCACCATTTAAAAAAAATAAAAATATAAAATTTATGGGATGTGAACCTGATGCAGATTATAACAGAACTGTTATAACTGTTATAGGGGAACCAGAGGATATAATAGAAGCTGTTGTAGAATCAGTTGGAATAGCTGCAGAGTTAATTGATATGAATGTACAAAGAGGAGAGCATTTGAGAATGGGAGCCACTGATGTGGTTCCATTTATTCCAATTAAAGGAATTACGATGGCAGAGTGTGTTGAGATTTCAAAAATTGTAGCAGAAAAAATATCTTCAAAGTTTAATATACCTATTTTCTTGTATGAAGAATCGGCGACAGCTCCAAATAGAGTATCGTTGCCTAGTATAAGAAAAGGTGAGTTTGAAGGAATGGCAGAAAAATTAAAATTAGAAGAGTGGGCACCAGATTTTGGGGAAAGAGCACCACATCCTACAGCAGGAATTACAGCAGTAGGAGGAAGAATGCCACTTATTGCGTATAATATTAATCTAGACACAACTAATATGAATATAGCTAAAGAGATTTCAAAAGCTATCAGATTTTCAAGTGGTGGATTCAAATTTATTCAAGCTGGACCAGCAGAGATAAAAGAAAAAGGCTTTGTTCAAGTTACTATGAATATAAAAGATTTTAAAAAGAATCCAATCTATAGAGTTTTTGAAACTGTAAAAATGGAAGCTAAAAGATATGGTGTCAATGTAATAGGAAGTGAAATCATAGGAGCAGTTCCTATGGAAGCACTTTCAGATTCGATTGAATACTATTTAGGCTTAGAAGGGTTTAGTGTTGAAAAAATAATTGAAAATGAATTACTAAAGTAGATTTTTTATGAGGTGAGTATATGAATGCAGATTTGATAATTTACAACATAGGGCAGTTAGTTACAGGAAGAGAGTTGCCAGTGAAAGATGGAGAAACTCAGATGGAAAATATTGAGGTATTGATAAATGGATATGTTGCAGTCTCAGGAAACGAGATAATGGCAGTAGGATCTGGAGAGGTGCCATCTAAGTTAATAAAGTTTACAACAAAGTTGATAGATGCAGAGGGGCTTGTGGTGACTCCTGGAATGATTGATTCTCATACTCACCTTGTTCATGGTGGCTCTAGAGAGAATGAGTTTTTAGATAAGATACAGGGTGTTCCCTACTTAGATATTTTAAAAAGAGGTGGTGGAATTTTAAGTAGCGTTAAAGCTACTGTAGAAGCAACAGAGGAGGAACTTTTAGATAAAGCAAAAAAAAGTCTGAGAAGAATGCTGTCATATGGAGTGACAACTGTAGAATCAAAAAGTGGTTATGGATTAGATAATGAAACAGAATTAAAACAGCTGAGAGTTAATGAAAGACTGAAATTAGAGCAAGAGATTGATATAGTTTCTACATTTATGGGAGCTCATGCACTACCAGAAGAGTATAAAAATGATAGAGATGGCTTTATACAAAAAGTTATAGATCTTTTACCAGTTATAAAAGAGAGAGAGTTAGCAGAATTTTTTGATGTATTTTGTGAAGAGGGTGTATTTTCAAACGAAGAGAGTAGAAAAATGTATAGTGAAGCTCAAAAATATGGGTTTAAATTGAGAATTCATGCAGATGAGATTAAAAATACTAAAGGAGCTGAATTAGCAAAAGAGTTTCAAATGTATTCTGCAGACCATCTAATGGCTATAAGTGATGAAGGGATTGAAGCATTAAAAAATAGTAATGTGATTGCGAATCTTCTTCCAGGAACATCGTTTAGCTTAGGAAAAGAGTATGCTCCTGCTCGTAAGATGATAGATAATGGTGTACAAGTAGCACTTTCTACGGATTATAACCCTGGGTCTTGTCCAACAGAAAATTTACAATTGATAATGCAAATTGCTGCTTTAAAATTAAAGATGAAACCAAAGGAAATTTTTAAAGCTGTCACAATTAATGCTGCTAAATCTTTAGGAAGAGAGAAAAGAGTTGGGTCAATAGAAGAGGGAAAAAAAGCAGATTTCGTAATTTTTGATTCAAAAAATATTGAGTATATCTTATATCATTTTGGAGTAAATCATACAAGTAAAGTTTTTAAAAATGGATGTTTGGTTTATAAAAAGTAGGAGGTATAATGAAATTAGTAGATTTATCAGTTGAAGATTTTTTAAATATAGTTGATTCGAAAAGTCCAGCACCCGGTGGTGGGTCTGTTTCTGCTTTAGTTTCAACTTTAGGGTGTACTTTAGGAAGAATGGTAGCTCATTTAACTTTTGATAAAAAAAAATATAAAGAACTTCCTTTGGATGAACAAGAGAATTTTACAAAAAGTTTTGAAGAGTTAGAGAAGTATAGATATCTTTTAGAGGAGTTAATTGATAAGGACACTGAAGCGTATAATTTAGTTATGGCAGCATATAAACTACCGAAAGAAACTGAAGAGGAAAAATTATTAAGAAAAGAAACTATCGAAAAGAATTTAAAGTTAGCAATAGATACACCTATGAGTATTTGTCAAATTTCAGAAAAAGCATTGATACTATTAAAGAGTATATTGAAAAATGGAAATAAAAATGCTATTACAGATTTAGGAGTAGCTGCTATTTTACTGTATTCTGGAATTGAAGGTGGAGTTTTAAATGTGAAAGTGAATTTAGGTGGATTGAGTGATGAGATATTTAAAAAAGAGACTTTAGAGGAGCTAGATAGAGTAATAAAAAAATCGAGAATTGAAAGAGACGAAATTATGGAAGTTGTAAACAAGTCGTTATAAAATAAAAAATGAGGGTCTAATTGACCCTCATTTTTTATTCTTTTATTTCAATTGTAGATTTCCCAATTGTATTGACTGTTAAAGATATTGTATTATTATCTATTTTAAAATCAGCGACTTTAAATATATCAACTGTAGAAACAAGATGTATATTTTTATCAAGTTCAACGTTTTCAACTTTAGATTGAATAAAGTTTTTAGCTAAATCAATCTCTTTGTTAGGATCAAAAGAGAGATAATTTTTTATAATATTATTTTTGATACTATTTTTAAAAATTTTATTGAATATATTTAAGATAAAGCTATCACTTTCTAAGGAGTAATCAAAATTTTCACCGATGAAAATTCCAGTATTTTGATCAAATGATGGTTTAAAACTTCCTTTTATAGTTCCAGTAGGATTTAAAAAACCAAATATAGATAGATTAAACCCAGTTTCAAAGTTTAAATTTGAATTTTCAGAGCTCAAAATAACTTTTTGTAATGTTGATTTAATTCCAGTATATATATCAAACTCTTTATTTTCTATATTTTTATTAATAATTTCATTTAAGTTTCCGTAAGTTGTAGAGATGGGCAAATTTATATTAAATGAATCATTAACAAAACCAAAATTCATTTCAGGAAGAGAGTTCAAGTTTTGATTAGCAGGTTTATCTCCAATGTATAGATGAAGATTTGCATCAGCTCCAACCTTAATTCCTAAATCATCATCAAAACTGATTAAATCAGAATAACGAGCTGATTTTGGGTTTATTGTTAACCATAGATTATAATCTTTGTTAACTAATATAGGTTCTTTTAAATTGCTCCAATATTTTTCAATTAATTCTCTAAGATTGAAAGATTCGATTTTAGAGTCAATCTCTTTAGTAGCTTTTCTAAGTTTGGATGATATACTTTTTTCTAAACTATCTCCAATATTTATATCTGTTTTAAATTTTAATCCATAAAGATTTAAATCTAAAGGAATATTTTTATTAGAAATATTCAAAAATGGAGAACTGTTGGCAACAAGTTTCCAATCAGGAGAAATACTTATTATACTTTTAATTCCGGCAGTTCCATTTAACTTCATTTCAGTTCCTTGTTTATCTCTATTCCAACTAGCTTTGAATTGTCCATCTATGTTTGTTGTAGCTCCTATCTCTTGCCCATTGGCATTAAAGACGATAGGAGAACGTTCAATTTTATATGCCCATATAAATGATTCTGAAGATTGAGCAAATTTTTTATCGATAGCTCCTAGAAGATTTAAACCTGTTTCAAGAATATTATTTTTATTTCCGTTGAAAATTTCACTGCCAGAACCAGTATCTTCTATTGTATATGGAAGTTGAGAATTGATTATATTTTCAACAATCGATTTTTTCAAAGAGATATTTATATCTAATTTTGATAAGTTTTCTTCTGAATATATTATGTTATTAGTGACTATATTTAAAGCAGTGATAAATATAATGAATTTATTAAATTTCATAAAAACCTCCATAAGATAGAGTTTAAAATAGAATAAAAATATAGAAGCCTTTTAAAGGCTTCTATATTTAGTAGAATTATCTGTGTGTTTTAATTTTAGGGAAATATTTAGTATGAAGAAGCTCATGAGCTTTTCTACTTAAAGGATAGTCTAAATATTTATCATAGATAGCTTGAACTTGAGGATTTTCATGAGATCTTCTAAGCTCAGATATTTTATCGATATTATTTAATCCTTCGGCTCTTTTTTCAAGAGTTTCTTGTTTTTTTATCGCTTTCGGTTGACCACCACCACCGATACATCCACCTTTACAAGCCATAATTTCGATAGCGTGATAGAACTCTTCACCACTTCTTATTTTATCTAGCATCTTTTTAGCTTCTTCAAGTCCGTGTGCGATTCCAATTCTAAGTTCAATATGTCCTATAGTTAAATCACAACTTCTGAAACCGTCCCATCCTCTTAAAGCTTCAAACTCAATATTTTCAATTCTTTCACCTGTAATCATTTCAATAGTAGATCTTGTTGCAGCTTCAATAACTCCTCCAGTTCTACCAAATATAATACCTGCTCCAGAGTATTCTCCTAATGGATTGTCGAACTCTTCCTCTTCTACTTTATTTAAATCAATTTCAGTTTCTTTTAAGATTTTAATAAGTTCTCTAGTTGTTATAACATAGTCTGTATCATAGTTATCTCCTCTTGAGAACTCCTCTCTTGCCGCTTCATATTTTTTCGCTAAGCATGGCATGATTGCAACAGCAGTAACTTGGTCTCTTTTATATCCCTTTTCTTTAGCCCAAATATCTTTAGCTATTGTAGAGAAGATTTGCATTGGAGATTTAACTGTTGATGGAACATCTAGCATATCAGGATAACTTTGTTCGATGAACTTAACCCACGCTGGGCAACAAGATGTTAGAATAGGTAATCTAACATTGTCATCACCTTTAAAGAATGCTTCTAATCTTTGTTGGAATTCAGTTGCTTCTTCCATGATAGTTAAGTCTGCAGCCCAAGCTGTATCGAAAACATAATCTACACCAAGCATTCTAAGAGCACCATTTATTTTCTTTTCGATATTAGTTCCAGCTTCAAATCCGAAAGCTTCACCAAGAGCAACTCTAACAGCAGGTGCCATTTGAGTTATAACAATTTTACCAGGAGTTCCTAAATCTCTTAAGAATTTTAAGCTGTTATCTCCTTCGTTGATTGCATTAACTGGGCAGGCAGCAACACATTGACCACAGTGAGTACATCTTTCTATATCGATACGATGTCTTTCTTTAATTTTTCCTTCGATACAATGAACAGGACAAACTCTAGCACAAGCAGTACATCCAATACACTTGCTTGTTATTCTAAATTTAACAAGTTGAGGACACTCACCTGTATAACATCTATGTTCTTCGATGTGTTCTTCAAATTCATGATAGAATGCTTCAATAGCTTCATCAATAAGATTGTGTTTTTGACCAGTGCTCTCTTTTATGTTTTGAGAAAGTTGTCTTAAAAGATAAAGATCTCTCATATTTCCTTTTCCTTTAGAAATTCTATCTAAAACTCTCCAAGATCTTTCAATTTCAAATTTTGCGATTAAATATTCTCTATACTCTCCTTTAGAAAGTTTTCCTAAAATGAATTCGATATAGTACTTAGCAAATTGAACAATACAACTTTCACCTGATAAGATAATTAAAGCTTTTGGGTGATTAGAATCAAAGAAATGTTCAAAATCAACAACTTCATTTAATGACTCTTTTGTAGCGAAGCCACCAAATGGTAATCCAAATTGTGCAGCTTTGAAATCTTTTCCGTTTTTCATTCCACCAGCAATATCTAAGATATCTTTTAGAGTCGCATTTTCAGGAATTTCATATATTCCAGGGTTGTTTACTTTTCCTGAGATAGTGATAAGTCTGTTTTCTCCAATAAGTCCTCCCATAAGGTCACTTTCACTAAAGACAGAACCTAAAGATGTTCTAAGTAAATTTTGTTTCTTGTTCATAAATTCTCCTTTTTCTTTTTGTAGTTTTTAATTATATTCTTACATAAAGTTGATTTTCTTATTTCGATTTTACTATCTGGAGTTTCTAATAAAGCTTCGAGAAGCTTATTTACATAATCTTCGAAGATTTCAAGATTTATAACCTCTTTATACAAGAGATATTTAAAGTACTTAACTTTAGCTACATAAATATATAAATTGTTATTGTTGTTAAAATTAAAATTATGCTTTATACATATGTCTAGGAAATTATAGATGATTTCTTTAGGTTCATTCATTCTGAGCATAATGTAGAATGGAACAAACTCCTTTCCTTTCACATATGTATTGATATTTCCTCCTAAGTACAGAATCATTTCAAAAAGAATTGGATCTTTTTTTATAAGAAGTGCTCTGTGCAAAGGAGTTAACTTTTCTTTTTTATCAAATGTATTGATATTTTTATTTGTGATCAATTCATCGAGTTGATCTACTTTCTCTTTAAAATTCGAAACAGATTTAAAATAAGGTTCTAAAATTCCACAACGTGCCAATTTAATTCCAACAGGATTATTTAAATTTTGGTAAAAAATAAGTGCTTCGTTAAATCTCTTCATTTTTAAGAGTAGATCTCCGACAAAGTTGGAGTCTTTTTTTTCTTTATAAAATTGAATAATTTTTTGCAATTCTTTTTGAGTGAAGATGTTTTCTGAAATCCCATTTTTGATACCTTCTTTGATTTCTTTATCTTTATAAGATATTCCAAATGTACGATTACATTCTGCAGCTATAAAATAGAGATTGTTGTCTATAGCGGTATCGATAATAAGTTTTCTATAGAATACCTCTTTACTTTTTAGAGCTTTTAAAGATACTTTTAAAATAGCATTTTTGAAATCAAGAGATAGAATATTTTGTTCTAATTCTTTTTCTAGAATCCAAGTGGGCTCGCCAGCTTTTTCAAAAGCATATTGAGCTTCCTCTATTTGCTCTAGTTTATATAGTTTTATACCCTCTTTTAACCAATCTTCTTTTTCGAGAGCTAAATTTTCATTTTTTTTATTAATAATAATGTTGTTATTTGGAGTCAAGAATGATCTCAGTTCTTTTAGAACGTTATTATTTTCGATGTTACTTTCCATAATAATCAGATTTTCTTGGGCTCTAGTTATTCCGACATAAAAAATATTAAAATACTTTCTATAACGTTGATCATATTTTGTTTCTTTAGCAAAAATTTTTTCCCATTTCTCTTGGTAGTTTGATGATAAGTTATAGCAAATAATATTACTATATTCAAGTCCTTTAATCTCTTGAATTGTAAAGACACGATGCTTATTTTCAAGTTTATCTAAAAGTTCTAATTTTACAGAATCATCAGGAACAACGATAGCTGAGTTAGCACTTTCCTGTGCTTTTTGTAAAAGAGAGAGATTTACTGGAGTCAGGTTGACCTCACCATCTTTTTGAATAGCTATCTCTTTATAGTCGTCACTTCCAAGGTTTCCTATATAGGTACTTCTAAGATCTGCGAAATAGTTTGCTAAATCGACAATTTTTTTACAACTTCTATAATTTTTTGATAAAATTTTAAGGTTTACTCTTTGATTATATTTTGTATAGAAAAGATTTTTCATTCTTTCAAAATTAAAGAATGTAGCATTTATCATTTGGTGGATATCACCAGCTAAAAAAAGATTTTCTTTACTTTTTACCAGAGATGTAAGAGCGAAGATTTCAATTTCAGTTAAATCTTGAACTTCATCAATAATAATATAATCAAAAGAAAGTTTTTTTTCAGTAAGAGCTATCGAAAGATCATTTAAATCATATAAATTATTTTCTTTAAGCCAAGAGTTATACTTCAAACAAACTTCATAAAGAGATTTTCGTATTTCACTTTCGAGTGTTGAGTATTTAGAACTTAATTTTAAATAATCAGATAAAGGCATTATGTTTTGAGATAAATCTCTGTTCCAGTTATCGGCATTATCTTTAATCATTAAACCTTTGATTATTCCATTGATTTCAGAATATATCTCTTCAATAGAAAGAGTAAATTTTTTTCTATTGGGATAAGAAAATCTAAAAAACTCTTTAAAACGGTTAAAATCAACGATATTTCGAGTAGGAATATTTAGAGACTTGGATAAAAATTCTTTTAGCGTGAAAAAATCAGCAATTTTTTCTCCATCTTTTCTAAACTCTTTATATTGTTCAAATGAGTTATCCTTTAAATATCTATTAGATGTAAGATACAATATATTAGAGAAGTTATAAAAATCAGCATGCTCCTCTAAATTTAAAAGTTTTCTAAGAGTGATTGTACTTTTTCCACTCCCAGCACTTCCAGCAATAAAATGTGGTGGTGCATCTACTAAGCAAGAGTATTGTTCATCATTTAAATAGTAGTATTTATATTTTTTATTATGAAAATTACTAATGAAATCAGAATCATCAAGAATTTCATAAGTGATTAGGTTATTATAGTTAAAGAAAGTTTCATCAATTGTTTCGATATTATCCTCTTGATCAAAGATGATAAAATCTTTTAGATTACTTTCGAAAACCTCTTTTCTTTTAGCTTTTTTTATAGCCATATCGTGAGAAGAGTATATAAGAAATATAATAACACCTTCAGAGCTTTCTCTAGAAATAGTATTGAATAGGAAAAATATTCTATCGCCACTATCAACTCGAAATTCGTATAGAGAGTTAGCGCCATTTATTTTTTTTATCCAGAATCCATTTGGTAGTTTTCCAGATAAGCTATTATTACTTTTTATTAGATTATAAAAAAAGTGTAATCTATCAAGAATTTTATCATTTTTTTCTAAGGGGATACTTTTAAAAAAATAATCTGTAATCAAAAATTTCATAGGTATACTCCCAAAATAAGACTTAATTAGATATTATATTATTTTAGTTAAATTTTCAAGTTATTTAGTTATAATTAACAAAAAAGAACCTGGATTTAACCAGGTTCTGACTATTTAGTAATATTTTTTTTGCTCAGCAGGTTACATCCACCTTTATATTCAGGGAAATAGTATCTAACTAAAGACGCAATAAAGTATTTATTTATTTCATTTCTCTTAATAAAAGTTTTAAAACCTTTATTTAGATTAATTCTACTTATAAGTTCTGGAATAGATATATTTCCGTCGTCATCATTTGCAAGCACCATAGTTTTGAATAGTTCAATCTCAACCTTACTCATATTAACAAAGTTAATTAATCCGATGAAAGATCTGTCAAAACTAATAATTTTATTTGAATTATCTATAGCATTATTTAAAGATACGTTTGAGTAGTTAAGTTTTTCTTGAATGTAACTTTTTTCAAGAATTTTTCCTTCTCCTTCAATGAACTTCTCAAGCTCTTCAACTCTATTGAAGCCTTGTTCTCCAATAGTTAATACTCTACTGTTACCATTTGTACTTAGATTTAATTCCTGTGCAAAATGATATTTGAATAAAGAGTAGAATACATGATCAGAATAAATTCCGATATCGTTTAAATTATTTTCTAAATTCTTATAGACAGCAATACTATCAATATAGTTTTCGTTAAAAGAAAGTATTGAGTCTTTTAGATTTAAAAACTCTTCTACATTGTATTTTATCTTATTAATATGGATATAAGTTCTAGAATCAGTCATAATGATTCCATCAATTCTAGAAAGTAATCCTTCTAATCTACGAGCTAAATAGATAGCAGTATTATCGTTTATATTTTTTATCTCTTCAGCATAAAGATTATAATCTAATTTTGAATTAATATCTTCGATGATCAATTTAATTGTGTTTTCATCAACTCTTAGAGGATGTGAAACCAATTTAACAAAATAAAGTTCTAAGATATCTTTATATCCGCTGTTTTGAACATAGTATTTCCCATGTTTTTCATATCCTAGCTTAGTTATAATCTTTTCAATTTCATCTTGTGTAATCCACTTAAAACTTTTGAAACTGCTTCTAATAGTTTTAACATTTTCAGTGGTTAAGATATTTGTAAACTCTAATGAGTAAAATATTTTAAAGAATCTTTCTCTTCTGTCAAAAAGGAATAAGTCTAAGAAATCTATATAAAAAGGTCTTGAGAAAATCTCATTTCTTTTTAAAAAACTAACTAAGAAACGATAGTCGTTTCCAAAAAGTATATACATTTCATCAAGAGAGATTTCATCTTTAAAATCAGCTTCGATTTTTAATGCAATATTCAAATTTGTATTTTTGAAGATATTTGCAATAATTTGCTTTAATTTAATCTCTATTTGCCTAGTTCTCTCACGACTGATATTTCTTTGGCTACCAATCTCTTCTAGAGTTTTATTATTTTCAAGTCTATCAACTAAAAGCTGAATGTCATCAGTTGATAGAGTATGCTTAATTTTTTTTAAAGTTTCTTCTAAAGGAAGGGTTGTTGTACATATTTCATAGATTCTTTCTAAATCTTGATTTGAAAGATTTAATCTATCTATATCATCTTGAGTATAACTTAAGAATTCTCCGATGCTTATTCCCTCTATATGTTTTATATTAAATATTATTTTATCTAAATAACAGTCAACAATTTTTTTGTAGGTTTTTTGTTTTGAAAATCTTTCAATAATTTCAGACAGATCATTTTTGATGTCTGCAATTCTTCCAGGGCCAACACCAGGTACTTTGGAGTATTTGGATAAAAGCTCCTCATCTATTTCAGAAAGATAGATAGCATTATTTTCCTCACAGAAATTTAAAAATTTTAATTTCTTTTCATCAGGATATATAAATCTATCAATTCTAAGGTAGTTGCACCATAATTTGTATGTACTCATCAAAATTCCCTCCCCAAAACTCTATGCCTAATATTAAACTAGGTAAAAGCTATTATATTTTTCTTTCGGCATTGTACGATTCGTATTTTTCTTTGAAACTGCTTATATCTTCATCAGAAAATCCATAGTCTTTTAAAGAGTGAAAATTAAATGACTCTAAGTCGATCATGAATTCGATATTTTTTTCAGCTAATATATTTAAAAACTTTCTAGATTTTTGATATATTTTTGTTACTTTATCACCTTTCAATAAGAAAGTTTTCACATCCCAATCAATAATTCCACGTTTATAATCCAAAAATTTTTGAAGCCCCTCTTGTACATAACGATCATCTTTTAAAGTTGTATTAAATGTTTCCTCTGTAATCTCTTGTAGATATTTGATACCAGATTCATTTAATTTTTCTCTAATTCCAATAAATTTATTAGTAGAATAGAAGTGGTGTAAATCAACTAAAAAAGAGTATTGCCACTGTTGTTTAGGAATAATTTTATTTAGTTTTATAAGATGTTCTTTTAAAACTTTGTTTTCTTCTTGTAAATTTCTAAGGTTTTTTTCCATAAGTTGCCATTGTTTAGAATAGTCAGTATTTGGCTTAGATTGCAAAGAAGAGTAGTTATTAATAAGAATCTCTTTTTCTTGTAACTCTTTCTGAAGATTTAATAACTGCTCACTTAAAGTTAGATTAATTTTCTCGAGTTCCTTGATATTCTTATTGTTGAAAAGTTTAGATAAAAAACTCATTTCTCTCCCCCTTATAGATTAATACATTATTTATATATAGATATTATACTAACTGCTAACATTATAATTCATTTTAATCAAAAATTCAATTTAAAATATAGGATTCTTCAAATATTTGACATTATATAATACATAAAGTAATATATTATTATAATAATAAAAAATTAGGAGGGGCATATGGTACAGAGGTTGATGATATATAACTTAATCGTACTAACTTTTGATGCATTTACATATTTTTTTATGAATGAAAAATATAGAGGTTATTTAGGAATAAATGATTATATTAAATTATTTAGTAATCCGATGTATAGAAAAAGTTTGTTAACAAAAATTTTTATTGTAGATTTTATAGTGATACTTTTTTTTATATTATTTAATTAGATGGATTTTATTGAATTTATATAAAATATGTATTGATTTATGATGAAAAATGGTCTACAATATTAATATTGAAATTTTAAAATTTGGAGGAAAAATGTTAATTAGTAGAGAAGTTGATTACGGAGTAAGAATTGTACTTTTACTGTGTGAAGCAAATAGAAAAATGGATGCAAAGGAGATTTCTGAAATTTCAGGTGTTTCTATAAGATTTACACTAAAAATTCTTGGAAAATTAACTTCATCTGATTTAGTAGAATCATTTCGTGGTGCCAAAGGTGGTTATGTAGCAGCAAAGAAGCCTGAAGAGATAAGTGTATATGATGTTGTGAAAGTTTTAGAAGGTGGAGTAAAGGTCAATGGATGCTTTGAAGATAAAACAAGTTGCACGGGTTCTAAAATGGCTTTATGTGGATTAAGATGTAAATTAGAAGAAGTAAATTTAAAAATTAAAGAGGAATTAGAAAAAATAACTATGGATAAGTTAGAGAATTGCTCTGGATACACGGCGTAAATTTTATAAAATACGAATAAGAAGTAAAAGGGAGATTTTGGGAATGAAAATTTTAAAAACTAAAGGTGTTTGTGCAAAAGAGATTGGAATAGAATTAAATGGGGATATTATTGAGAAGATAGAATTTTTTGGAGGATGTGACGGAAACACTGTTGCTATCGAAAAATTAGTTGAAGGAATGTCTATAGAAGAAGTTATAAAAAGATTAGAGGGAATCGATTGTTCATCTAGAGGAACATCTTGCCCAGATCAGTTAGCTAAATTATTGAGAGAGCTAGTTTAGTAATTAATATAAAAATTGAAGTAAAAATAGAAAAGCTACTACCAGATTAAAAGTTTGGAGTGGCTTTTATTTTTAATTAAAGAATAAAAAATATGAAAAAGGGAGGATTTAATGAGGAAAGTAATGCAAATTTTAAAAAAGATAATAATCTTTTTGATAATCATAATAATTTTTATTCAATTTTTAAGAGCATATATTTATAATAGGGTTGCTCCTGAATTAAAAAAATGGCACGAAAAGAGTAGTTATAAGGAACCTGATTATAAAGAGTTTAAAACTGTAGAAGAGTATTTATTAGCAGAGAATAGATTTTTGAAAGATGTATTTTCAGAAGTTGAAGTGAATTCAAAAGATAATTTGACAAGATTTTCAAAAAATGGAATATTATCCTCTTTAGATAAGGATGGAAACAATATCAACTCTTCATTTGAAATGATTCCTGAAAATATAAAGGGTGGTGTTTTACTTCTTCATGGATTAACAGATTCTCCATTTATGATGAGAGATATTGCCAAAATATTTTATGAGAACGGATATTATGTATTGGGTCTGAGATATAAGTATCACGGAACATACCCAGGAGAACTTGTAAAAGTTTCTCAAAAAGATTTTGAGGATGCAGCTATTTTTGGTTCAAAAATGATAAAAGAAAAATTGAAAGATATAAAAAATTCTGAATTTTATATGGTGGGGTTTTCAACTGGAGCAGCGGCAACTCTTCAGTATATAACGAGTAGTATTCGAGAGGATAAGGAATTGCCTAAACCCGAAAAAGTATTTTGGTTATCTCCTGCAATGGGAGTTTCACCAGCAGCAAAATTTGGATTTTTGGATTCATGGGTAAGCTTGATACCTTATTTTAAAAAGTTTCAATGGTTGGATATAAATCCAGAATACGATCCAGCAAAATATAACTCTTTTCCTAAAAATTCTGGAATTCAAGTTTATTATCTGATAAAGAAAGCTAAAATTAATTTTATGAAATTGAGTAAAAAAGAGAAAGCGGAGTTACCTCCAATATATAGTTACACATCTCTTGTTGATTCAACTGTTTTAGATAAAGATTTATATGATATTTTCTTTAAAATGGAAAATTCAGAAAATAAATTGGTTATATTTGATATAAATAGAAAGTTTGAAGAGTTTTTCAAACCTAATTTAATTAATCTTAATTTAAGAGATGAAGCACTTGATTTAGATTTTAAATTTAATGTCTCTTTTATTTCAAATTATAATACAAAAAAAGATGATATGGTTGGGATACTAAATTATTATCAAGGAAAGTTTTACGAAGAGAAGGATACAGGATTAAAATGGAATGAATCTAATTTTTCACTGTCACATGTATCTATTCCAATTTCACCAGAAAATTCAATTTATGGGAAGCATTCTATTTTAGGAGATTTAAAATTAAAAGGAGAAAATAATGCTCTTTATTTATCACCAAATCTTCTTTACAGAATTAGATATAACGAATTTTTTGAATATATAGAAGAGGATATAAAAAATACATTAAAAAAAAATAATTGAAATTTAGAACTCAAATTTTTGAGTTCTTTTTTTTGAATAACAATTATTTGACAAAGAAAAAAAAGTAAAGTATATACACATAGTAGGTAGCTATAATATGTTTTTAAGAATCTGTTAACTAAAGATGAAAAATAGGTCCAGTTCTTTGAAAAGGGATAAAGATAT
>NZ_JRJZ01000020.1:0-10562 GCF_000800875.1 Cetobacterium sp. ZWU0022 | reverse complement strand
ATGTTAACGTGCGGTTTGCTTCTTTCAAATTTTTCTTTAGCCATTTGAAATTTCCTCCTAATTGTTATTTATATTTTATAATTTTTGTTGTGATTCTATTAAAAATAGAATCACAACATTATTAAACTTTGTACAGCTTCAAAACTTAGAAAAAGTAATTATTACTTTCCTCTTTGTTCTTGAATAGCTTTTTGAACTGATGCAGGAACTTGTGCGTACTCTTCAAATTCCATAGAGTAAGTTGCTCTTCCTTGAGATTTAGATCTTAAGTCAGTTGCATATCCGAACATTTCTGATAAAGGTACTTTAGCGTTGATTATCTTCGCTCCGTTTCTATCAGTCATTCCTCCGATCATACCTCTTCTTGAGTTAACATCTCCTATGATGTCTCCCATGTACTCTTCAGGAGTAGTTACTTCTACTTTGAAGATTGGCTCAAGGATGATTGGTTTTGCTTTTACAGCAGCTTGTTTAAGAGCCATAGATCCAGCTATTTTGAAGGCCATTTCTGACGAGTCAACCTCATGGTATGATCCATCATATAATGTAACTTTTAAGTCTACCATAGGGTATCCAGCTACAACTCCAGCCTCAAGAGCTTCTCTACATCCTTTTTCAACAGCAGGGATATATTCTCTAGGAATAGCTCCTCCTGTTATTTTGTTTACGAACTCGAACTCTTTTCCAGGGTTTGGCTCAAGAGTGATCTTAACGTGTCCGAATTGTCCTTTTCCTCCAGATTGCTTAGCGTACTTAACTTCTTGATCTTGTGCAGTAGTTATAGTCTCTCTGTAAGCAACTTGTGGTTTACCAACTGTTGATTCAACTTTGAATTCTCTTCTCATTCTATCAACGATGATTTCTAAGTGTAATTCTCCCATTCCTGAGATGATTACTTGTCCAGTTTCCTCATCAGTTTTAACTCTGAATGTAGGATCCTCTTCAGCAAGCTTAGATAAAGCTAGACCCATTTTCTCTTGGTCAGCTTTAGTTTTTGGCTCAACTGCAACCGAGATTACTGGCTCAGGGAATTCCATTTTCTCTAGAACGATTGGTGCATCTTCAGCACATAGAGTATCTCCAGTAGTTGTATCTTTTAATCCAACTGCTGCAGCTATATCTCCACAGTAAACAATTTCGATTTCCTCTCTCTTGTTTGCGTGCATTTGAAGAATTCTTCCCATTCTTTCTTTCTTACCTTTTGTAGAGTTTAATACATAAGAACCTTTTGTAAGTACTCCTGAGTAAACTCTGAAGAATGTTAATCTTCCAACGAATGGATCTGTCATAACTTTGAATGCTAAAGCCGCGAATGGAGATTCGTCAGCAATTTCTCTAGTTATTTCTAACTCGTCGTTCTTAACATCTGTTCCTTTGATTATTCCTTTATCTGTAGGAGCTGGCATGTAAGTGATGATAGCATCAAGTAATGATTGAACTCCTTTGTTTTTGAAAGCTGTTCCACAAGTAACTGGTACTATTGTGTTAGCTAAAGTTGCAGCTCTTAAAGCAGTGTTGATTTCATCTTCAGAAATCTCTTCTCCTCCGAAGAACTTTTCCATTAACTCATCAGAAGTTTCTACTACTGATTCGATCATGAAGTTTCTTGCTTCTTCAGCAGCATCTGCTAATTCAGCTCTGATATCTCTTAACTCGAAGTTTTGTCCGTTATCAGAATCTTTTGGCCAAACGATTTCTTTCATTGCTAATAAATCGATAACTCCTTCGAAGTCATCCTCAGCACCGATTGGTAATTGAATAGGTACAGGATTAGATCCTAATTTTTCTCTAATATCGTTTACGCACATCTCGAAGTTAGCTCCGATTCTGTCCATTTTATTAAAGAATGCTATTCTTGGTACACCGTATTTGTCAGCTTGTCTCCAAACTGTTTCAGACTGTGGTTGTACTCCGTCAACTGCTGAGAATACAGCAACTGCACCGTCAAGTACTCTTAGAGATCTTTCAACCTCAACTGTAAAGTCCACGTGTCCTGGTGTGTCTATTATATTTATTCTGTGATTTTTCCAGAAACATGTTGTAGCAGCAGAAGTAATTGTTATACCTCTCTCTTGCTCTTGCTCCATCCAGTCCATTGTAGCGGCACCTTCGTGAACCTCTCCAATTTTATGAGCTACTCCAGTGTAGAATAATATTCTTTCTGTTGTAGTAGTCTTTCCTGCATCGATGTGAGCCATGATACCAATGTTTCTAGTCATTTCTAAAGAAACGCTTCTAGCCATTTTGTTATCCTCCTGAATTTTAAATTAAAATTAGAACTTGTAGTGTGCGAAAGCTCTGTTAGCTTCTGCCATCTTGTAAGTATCTTCTTTCTTCTTAATAGTAGCTCCTTCGTTGTTTGCTGCTGCAATTAACTCTGCTGCTAACTTTTCGATCATTCCGTACTCTTTTCTTAATCTAGTATAAGTAGTTAACCATCTGATAGCAAGAGTTTGTTGTCTCTCAGGTCTTACTTCTACTGGAACTTGATAAGTAGCTCCTCCGATTCTTCTTGATCTAACTTCGATTTGTGGTTTGATGTTCTCTAATGCTTGCTTAAATACATCGTACCCCTCTTGACCAGTTTTCTCTTTTATTAAATCCATTGCAGAATAGAAAATTCCTTCAATGATTGATTTTTTTCCGTCTAACATGAATGAGTTGATAACTTTAGTTACAACCTTATCAGAATATCTTGAATCAGGTAATACATCTCTTTTTACTGCTGCTCTTCTTCTTGACATTTACTGTCCACCTCCTTAATAATTATTACGCTTTCTTAGCTCCGTATTTAGATCTTGATTGTTTTCTCTTAGCAACTCCTGCTGTATCTAGAGCTCCTCTGATAACTTTATATCTA
Organism: Cetobacterium sp. ZWU0022; assembly: GCF_000800875.1. Taxonomy (NCBI): domain Bacteria; kingdom Fusobacteriati; phylum Fusobacteriota; class Fusobacteriia; order Fusobacteriales; family Fusobacteriaceae; genus Cetobacterium; species Cetobacterium sp. ZWU0022. The sequence goes on along the minus strand of NZ_JRJZ01000020.1, from coordinate 7,702 downwards.
ACTCCTGGTAAATCTTTTGTTCTTCCTCCTCTTACTAGAACGATCGAGTGTTCTTGTAAGTTATGTCCTTCTCCTGGGATGTAAGAAGTAACTTCGATTCCGTTAGTTAATTTTACTCTGGCAACCTTTCTTAAAGCTGAGTTTGGTTTCTTAGGTGTAGTAGTATAAACTCTTACACACACTCCTCTTCTTTGTGGGTTTCCTTGTAATGCTGGTGATTTTTTACTCTCTTCTAGAGTTTGTCTTCCTTTTTTTACTAATTGACTTAAAGTAGGCATTTTACCCTCCTTCCTCTGAATTTTTTTATTTATTATTTTTAAATAATATTTAACTTTAGTATTATAATCGCTTTATTGCAAAAAGTCAAAGATAATTTTATCACATTTTTATTTTTTTACAACTATTTTTTCAATTCTTCTAATTCAAGTGCAGTTTCATCCCAGCTTTCCATAGCCTCTAAAATCTCTTCATCCTTGCTATCTAACTGTTCTTGAATTTTCATTAACTCATCTAAATTATTAGTTTTTCCTGCCACTTCATATTTTTTTTCTAATTCTATTTTTTCACTTTCTAGCTTATCTATTTCCTCTTCTAATCTTTTATATTTTTTTTCTAAATTAGAAATTTTATTTCTATTTTTTTTCTGTTCTTCATAATTTAAACCAGCAGATTCATCTTTTATTTTTATATTATCCTTTTGAGACATATAACTTTCGTAGTCTCCTTTAAATAAAGTTGCTCCATCTTTATCTATTTCATAGATACTGTTCACCACATTTTCTAAAAAATATCTATCGTGAGAAACAACTATAATTGTTCCATCGTAGTCCTCTAATGCTTCTTCTAAAATCTCTCTCGAATAGATATCTAGATGGTTTGTAGGCTCATCTAATATTAGAAAATTAGGTTTTGATAAAATCAATTTCATAAAAGCAACTCTAGCTTTCTCTCCACCCGAAAGTGATTTTATTTTCTTATCTACATCATCAGCTGAGAATAAGAAACCTCCAGCTACACCTCTAGCCTCTTCATCACTCAATTTAAAGTTATGAAGTAACTCTTCTAGAATAGTATTCTCCATTTTTAAACCTTGATGATTTTGGTCATAGTATCCTATCTTTACTCTTTCACCTATCTCAGCGCTTCCACCTCTTGCTTTTTCTAAACCATTAACAATTCTTAAAATCGTTGATTTACCAACACCATTTTTTCCAATTATACCTACTCTATCTCCTCTATATATTGTCAAATCCAAGTTATTGAACAGTTGCTTTTTTTCATAGCTCATAGTTAATTTCTTTAATTCTAACACCTTATCTACACTTGGATTCTCTACTTCAAACTTAAGTTTAATTTTTCTTACGTTGATAATTGGGTCTTCCATTTTTTCCATTCTGTCTAAAAGCTTTTGTCTTCCTCTCGCTTGCTTACATTTCTGACCAGCTTTATAACGTCTTACAAACTCTTCCATTTTTTTTATTTTATCTTGTTCTTTTTCAAATGATTTTACCGCCCCTGATAAGTAGGCTTCTTTTTGAATTACATACTCTGAAAAATTACCTTTATATGCCTTTAAAGTTTTTCCTTCAATTTCAAATACTCTATTTATTATATTATCTAGAAAATATCTGTCATGAGAGATAACTATAAAAGCTTTTGGATAATCTTTTAAAAACTTCTCTAACCACTCTATTGCTAATAGATCTAAGTGGTTTGTAGGCTCATCTAAGATCAAAAGCTCAGGTTCTTCTAATAGTATTTTTCCTAGAGCAACTCTTGATTGCTGTCCACCTGAAAGATCATCTATTTTAGTTTTCCACATCTCTTCTGGAATACTCAGTCCTATCAGAATCTGTTTAACTTTATACTCAATAGCATAGCCTTCCTCTTGTTCATATCTACTACTTAGATGTGCTAACTCATCCATATGTTTTTCAAAATTCTCCAAATCTGTTGCAACTAAATTATTTAGCTCTTTAATTCTTTTATAATCCGCTTTTAAATTCGAAAAAACACTCATTAATTCATCAAAAATAGAGTTTTCTTTATTTAAATTTATATTTTGTGAAAGATATCCAATTTTTAAATTTCCTTTTTTTGATATTGTACCTCTTTCATTTGTTTCGGGATTTGGATCTGTATCTTCCATATCCATCAACATTTTTATTAATGTTGATTTTCCAGCACCATTGACACCTATAATCCCTATCCTGTCTTTTTCATCTATTGAAAATGTTATATCTTTTAATAATGATTCTCCCGAGAATCCTTTATACAAGTTGTTTACACTTAGTAAAGCCATTTCTAATCTCCTTTATATATAAATTTATCCCTTTAATTATATCACAACTCTTAAAAAAAAGAGTGGTTTATCCCACTCTTTTATTATAATATTCTAAACTAACACCTGTTAAAATTATCAATCCTAAAAGAAGTCCGATTGGATAAAAGTAGTTGTGCATAAAACTTAATTGAATGCAGGTTGCTATTAAAATCGGTCCTAATAAAGCTGTTATTGAAAATCCTAAAGAATAATCTTGTAAAACAGGAGTTTCTAATTTTGGATCACATATTCTCAAAAGTAATAGTCCAGTTATAAAAACTCCAGTCGATGTCCCAAACATAGCTAAAGTTCTTTCTAATTTATAATCTTTAAAATATCTTTTTGAAAGACTATAAATCAATACCCAAGTGATATAAAATCCGACTATACTTATTATTAATATCGGCAATATATAGCTAGCTACAGCTTTTATTGGAATAGTCGTCACGGCTGAAACTATTGCAAACTCAGTTAAAGTTCCTGTTATCTTACTTTTCACTTTTGAATCAACACTCCATGCAATTCCTTTTTTTATAAAGATTTTCCATATAGCAAACATCAATAGCATTCCATAAGACCAAACCGTTATCTTTGAAAGTATTGGTATTCTATAGTATTTAAAAACATCTAAACTTATTATTGCCACTCCAGAAACTCCAAAAATTATAGCTATATGATACGCTAAAGTATCTACAGTTGTATTTAACATCGTTTCTTTCCCTATTGAAGGCTGATTCTCGACCTCTTTTATATATCCATTTTTATACTCTGACAAAATTTCTGGTTTTAAAATTTTATCGCTATTCATCTTTATTTGATATATTCCAAAAATAATACCTGATACCAACCCTATAGTTGCTAAAGTTACAGTTACTCCTTGAGCTAACTGCCAATACTCAGCTCCTACCTCTTTTAAAGTTCTTGCCACAACACCAGCTGTCCCATGTCCACCTGCAAATGCTGAATTTAATTCAGCTCCAAATGTCTTATAAAGCTTTATACCAAAAACTAAATCAAATACAAGATTTATAAAATAGCCTATAAACAATTGAACAAAAGTAACAAGAAATAATATGCCACCGGTTGTGACAGTATTTTTCATCATTTTTGTTTTTTTACCAAACTCCATTCCTAAAGGAACCGAAATTAAAATCGGCACTATTAAAACACCTGGAACTCCTCTTACTATACTGTTCCACTCTTGTGGAATAACACTATAATATTTTCCTAGTAAATCAGGTCCTAAAATCAACCCAATTATACCACCTATTATAGATGCTGGAATAAATAAATCCTGAAGTACTTTTACCTTACTTTTTATTACAACTCCTAGTAATATAAGTATACTCAAATACGCAATTATGCTCAAAAAATTATTCATTTATAAATTCTCCTGATTTCCCACCTGTCTTTTTACAAAGTCTGATATCTGTTATTATCATAGTTTTATCCATAGCTTTACACATATCATATATCGTTAAAAGTGAGGTAGTTACAGCTGTTAAGGCTTCCATTTCCACTCCTGTTTTTCCAGCTGTTTTTACACTTGCAACAGTTTCTATAGCAAATTCATCTTCTAAAAAATTAAACTTTATCTCTACCCCTGTTATAAATAAAGGATGACACATAGGAATCAAATCACTCGTTTTTTTTGCAGCCATTATTCCTGCAACTCTAGCTACTCCTAAAACATCTCCTTTTTCTATTCCGCCATCTTTAACTCTTTCGTAAGTTTCTTTATTCATAGAAATTTTACCTTTTGTTATAGCTTCTCTTTTCGTTTCATTTTTCTCTGTTATATCTACCATTATAGCTTTACCATCTTCATTAAAATGTGTTAACATTCTCTAACCTCCTATGCACCAATTCACCATTATTTTTAACTTTTAGTATCTCTGCCATTATCTCTATAGCTATTTCATATGGGCTACCATCAGAAACTTTAAGTCCTATTGGTGAATATAACTTTTCTTCTGGCAATTTAACACCTTTCTCATGAAGATTTTTCTTTATTTCGATTACTTTTCTTCTACTTCCAACCATACCTATATATTTACTTTTTTTGTTCAAAGCTGCTTCTAACGATTGTTGATCTGTTAGATGACCTCTAGTCACAATTATAAAATATGTATTTTCATTTTCCGGTAATAAACTTATTAGATTGTAGTAATCCCCTATTAAAATATCTGAAAAATAACTTTCATACTCAAGTCTATCATCTAATATAACTCTTTCAAAATCTGAATCTTCTAAAAGTTTATATAATTTTTGTCCTATATGTCCAGCTCCAACTATTACAACTCTATTTTTAGGATTAATAACTTTTATATATCCTTCCACTGTTCCACCACAACTCATACCTAATTCAGCTTCTTTTGTCAAATCATATTTGAATTCTGAGTTTTTATTATCTTCAAGAGATTTTCTAGCATCATTTATCACCCTATGCTCTACTAAACCTCCACCAATTGTTCCTATGAAATCATTGTCCCAAACACCCATAAGCGTTCCCTCTTTTCTAGGTGTAGATCCACTTGATTTAGTTAATGTAACCAAAGCTACTTTATTCCCACTTTTTACTTTGTCAAAAACTTTCTCCAAAATACTTAAATCCATCCTCTTCCCCTTTCCTATGAAGCTCACTTAAAATACCTTCTAATACAGCTCCACCTAAACTTCTTGCTTTATCTGATATTGTAAAGCAATTATCATACTGATTTAATCTCGGATCTATATCAGCTATTTTAAATTTGGGTTTTACTTCATAGTTATCTGAAATTATCCCTCTCAACAAACCATCTATTGTTGCAAAAACTGGCGTCTCATCAATATAACCCAAAATCTCTTTTCTCTTGACATAATCCCCTATTTTTTTTACCGCTTTAAAAAATCCAGTTTTTTCAGAATATATAACTCTTTCTTTCGTTATTCCTGCTATATCTCCAGGTTCACCTGTATTGGGTAAAGCTCCTCTATCATATATAAGTCTTCCCAGATTATGACCTCTCATTGTTTCAACTACAATATCAACATCCCTCCCAGCTACAAATCCAGGTCCTAAAGCTATTGTTATTGGAGCCATATCCATATTAGTTCCATAATTTTTTTTTGCAATTATTGCATCTATAACAATCTGAGGTTTTAAAATCTCTATATATTTCCCAACAGGATCTACTGCTACTGGGATTTCATTTTTTTTCCAACACTCTTCTATCTCTCTTAAATCGTTTACTTTTTTAGCTTTTACTCCCTCTACAACCTGTTCTAAATTATATATACACTCAGAAAATGCTACACTACGTCTTATTGCACTTGGCTTTTCAATTTCTAATGCTAAAATTTTAAATCCACTTCTATATAATCTATGAATAACTCCAGTTGCTAAATCTCCAGCACCTCTAACTATAACTAGCATATTTTTCCCCTTTATTTTTCAAAAGTTTTATTTTTATATCCCCAATATGATTTCTCGAGTCTTTTTGCTATTTCTCCAAACATCTTACAAGTATTCTCTATGAAATATTCATCAACAACAATTCTCTTTCCTTCTCTTAAATTAAATATCTTGACTATCTCCTTTTCTATAGACTCCGGTATCTCAGTCATATAGTCGTGTAAATAATCATTTCTTATTTTTCTAACTATTCCAATAAAATTTCTTTCATTATCAGATAAAGAAAAATCTATCTTCATTTTTTCTTCTATAAACAATATATAACTATTCAAATATGACATATTTTTATTTTGAATCTCTTCCAAATCTAAATTTCTGTCATAAGCCAAATCTTTTGTTAGATTTTTTAATAGAACTTCAAATATCATAAAAATATTTAAAAGATTACTCATATTATGTATCTCTTTAAAAGCATTATTATTTATAAAATAACATTTACTATACTTTGAAAATTCACTTTCATTCTCTCTTGTAGCACTCAATGATTTTCTAGATACTTTTTGATATTCTTTCAAAAAAATACTATTTATTTTATACATTCTATGAATAGTTGTCATTCTTATTTCAAATTCTTCAAAAAATTTAGCACTTTCACCATCTACCGTAAAATATGGATTAGGTTCACAAGGAATTGTCTCAATCTGAATACATATATTCTTTAAATAATCTCCAGTTTTTTCATCATCATGCTCACAGCTTTTACAACCACAGTTCTCGCTATCACATTCTGATTCTACACTACATTTTTTTTGAATATCAGTATTCTCTATATCATCTTTTTTTTCTTTCTTTCCAAAATATTTTTTAAAAAAGTTCATTATCCACCTCTATAATTTTAAAGACTTTTATACCAATTCCAAGCTGTTTCTATTATTTTACTAACATCTACATATTGTGGTTGCCATCCTAAAATTTCTCTAGCTTTATCACTCGATGCCACTACAGACGCTGGATCTCCTGCTCTTCTTTCTATAACTTCAAATTTTATCTCTATTCCTGTAACTTTTTTTGCAGCATTCAGCATCTCTAATACTGAAAATCCAGTTCCATTTCCTAAATTATATATTCCACTTATATTTTTTTCTAACGATGGTAAAGCAGCAATATGAGCTTTAACTAAATCTACAACATGGATATAATCTCTAATTCCAGTCCCATCTGCTGTAGGATAATCATTTCCATAGATACTCAACTTTTCTCTTTCTCCTTTTGCTGTTTGTAAAATAATTGGAATTAAGGCCGTTACTCCATCACCTTTTTGCCCTATATGATATTTCTCGTGTGCTCCTCCAACATTGAAATATCTAAAAATTGAATAGTTTAGACCAAATGCTTTAGCTGCATCTATAATAACTCTTTCTGCCATTAATTTACTCCAACCATATGGATTTATAGGGTTTGTTGGATAATTCTCATATACTAATCCATCACAATCAACTTCACCGTAAACTGCAGCAGTAGATGAGAATATTATATTTTTTACATCATATTTTTTCATAACTTCAACTACATTCATAACACCATAAGTATTATTTAAATAATATTTATTAGGCTCTACAACACTTTCTCCAACTTTTATATAACCCGCAAAATTCATTACTGCATCAATTTTATTTTCAATAAAAATATTTTCAAAAGTCGATATATCTCTTATATCTCCTTTATAAAACTTTGCTCTTTTATCTACAAGCTCAATATATCCATTTTCTAAATTATCTAAAACTATAACGTTATATCCTGAATCTAATAATTCTGCTACAGCATGACTTCCGATATATCCCGCTCCACCTGTCACTAATATATTTTTCATAAAACACCTCTCTATGATTTAATTTCAACAATTAAATTATAGCATAATTTTACAAAAAATAAAAAAAGATTGGCAACTTCCTATCCTCCCAGGGGGCTGCCCCCCAAGTACTTTC
>NZ_JRJZ01000175.1:0-7960 GCF_000800875.1 Cetobacterium sp. ZWU0022 | reverse complement strand
AAATCTTTATCCCTTTTTAAGGAATTGGACCTATTTTTCATCTTTAGTTAACAGATTCTATTTTCTTATACATTTTTATGAGTATACATTATTTTTCAAGTTTTATCAAATTTTTAATAAAAAAAAGCTTCGGTTTAACCGAAGCTTTTACATTAACTATTATCCTCTTATTTCAGATACAGTTTTGATTTTAAAGTTCTTGAATACGATTGATCCAGCAAATCCTGTTAAGATACCCGCAGCAGCACATAGTCCAGCTGTTATTAATACCTCTTTAGCAGGGTTGAATCCGAACATTACTGCGAAACCAGCGATTGGTGTTGCTGTTCCTGTAGCGTTGTTGATTAATCCAAAGTAGTTAACGATCATTCCAGCTATTCCTCCACCTATGAAGTTAGTTGTAAATACTGGAATTGGGTTTGCAGATATTATATCCGCTTGTGTTAATGGCTCGATTGCAACAGCTATCGTTGTTGATCTATCTCCAAACTTCATTCTATCAAAGAACACATAGTTCATGAATGATGAAGCCATTACAGATAAAGCTCCTATAGCCATTGGTAAACCAGTTAATCCTAACATTGCTGTTAATGCCATTGAACTTATTGGAGCTGTTGCAACTACTGTTATAACTCCTCCTAAAATAAATGCCATTACATACGGACTAGCTGATTGAGCTGCTATAATTATATCTCCAATTGTTTTTAAAGCGAATGTAACTCCAGGTGAAGTGAATTGTGCAATTCCTCTTCCTAAAGGTGCCGCTAAACAAATAATAACAATTAAATCTAATCCATCAGGGATTTTCTCTTCTAATTTAGGTATGATGAATGACATTACGTATCCAGTGATAAATCCAGGGATGATTCCCATTCCTCCACAAACTACACCTAACATAACTGCATAAACAGGGCTTACACCTAAAGCTAACGGTACTAATATTGCTGCCGCAACTCCTCCCATTGATCCTGCTGACGCTCCAACATCTCCTAAAAACTTAATTCCTAAAAGATCTCCACCAACATATAATTGGAAAGCTTCTACTAGAAAACTCGCCGTTGCTGCTCCTGCTAGAGCACCCATAGCCTTCATTCCTTTTGGTGCTTTTAAGCTAAACCCAGTAAAGAATGCTAAAACCAATAATAATAATACTGAACCTTTTAATAATTCCATTTTCCCTCTTTCCTCGTTAACCTTGTTAAAAAAATAACAATAGGTCAACCTAAACTTTTTTTCTCACAGAATTGATTATACCTTACTTTTTACAAAAAGTAAAGTACTTTTTTAATTTTTATGTTTATTTTTAAAACAATTCAACATACGTTTAACACATTTAATTTATACTTTACATGGAAATGAATTTTGTTTAGTCATATAAAATCTTTTTTTATGAAAAATTGTTATATTTTTCACATTAGACTTTTAGAAACATCCCTAAAATTAGTATTTTATATGTTGTTTATGTCATAAATTTATGTTAAAATTTAAATATCTAAATTTAATTGGGAGGTATTTATAATGAAAAGAGTTATTAACACAGCCAAAGCTCCTGCAGCTATTGGACCTTATTCTCAAGCTATCGAAGTAAACGGAACACTTTATGTTTCTGGACAAATTCCATTTGTTCCTGAAACTATGACAGTTATCTCTGATGACGTTAAAGAGCAAACTAAACAATCTTTAGAAAATGTTAAAGCAATCTTAGAAGAAGCTGGATACTCATTAACTGATGTTGTAAAAGCTGGAGTTTTCATTAAAGATATGAACGATTTTGCTGCTATAAACGAAGTATACTCTGAGTATTTAGGAGATGTTAAACCTGCTAGAGCATGTGTTGAAGTTGCTAGATTACCAAGAGATGTTAAAGTTGAAATAGAAGTAATTGCAGTTAAATAATAAAAAAGATGAGGGTTTCCTCATCTTTTTTATTTATTTTGAATATTTATCTTTATAGCAGAGAATTTACATTTATCATAACAAAGTTGACAACCTATACATTTAGATTGATCAATTTTATGCTTCTGCTTCACTTCTCCTTCAATACATTTCATTGGGCAAACTCTAGAGCAAGCTGTACATCCTATACATTTCTCTTCAATTATTTCAGCTTTTTTTATCTCTTTCACTTCACTATTGATTGCTTTTGTTGGACATTTAACTGCACATAATCCACATTCAACACATTTCTCAGGATTAATCTTTGCAACATTATTTTTAATCTCTATTGCATCTACTGGACAAGCTTTTTGACAAAGACCACATGCTATACATGCTGCTGTACATGCTTTTCTCGCTACAACACCCTTATCTCTTGATAAACAATTTACAGTAACTCTTTTGTTCATTGGTAGCATCTCTATCAATCTTTTTGGACAAGTGCTTACACATTTTTTACAAGATACACACTTCTCTTCATCGATATTAACTATTCCTTTTTCAGTAACTGTTATTGCATTAACTGGACAAACTTTAGAACAATCTCCATATCCTAAACATCCAAACTTACATGATTTATCTCCACCTGCATATAGATTTATAGCTTCACAAGTTGTTAATTTACCTTGAAACTCATATGTCTTTGTTGTCTTTGTACAATCACCTTGACATAGTAATTTAGCTACCATTTTAGGGCCTGATAAATCTACCGTTGCTCCCATAACTTTCGCAATCTCTGATGCAACTGCTGGTCCTCCTGGTGAACAAGCTGTCATCTCAGCTCCATTTAATGCTATTGCTTCTGCATATCCAGAACACCCTGGGTATCCACATGCACCACAGTTTATTCCAGGTAATATCCCTTGAATCGCCTCTACTTTTTCATCAACCTTCACTTCAAATTTTTTAGAAGCATAGGCTAAAAATAGTCCCATTGCTAGTCCTGTTCCTCCTAAAGATAAAACAGGAAATAATATTGATTCCATCAACCTACCTCCAAATTATATTTGCATTCCGCTGAATCCCATAAATGCCATTGCCAAAAGTCCTGCTGATATAAATGCAATTGGAACTCCTTTAAATGGACCTGGAATAGCTGCATACTCTATTCTTTCTCTTATTCCCGCTAACAGTACTAAAGCTAATGTAAATCCTATAGCTACAGCTGCTCCGTTTATAACAGATTCTATAAAATTATATCCTTGTTGAATGTTTAAAATAGCTATTCCTAACACAGCACAATTTGTTGTTATTAAAGGTAAAAATACACCCAATGCCTTGTATAAATTTGGTGATGTTTTTTGAATTGCCATCTCAACAAATTGTACTAATGACGCTATTATCAAAATAAAAGCTATTGTTTGTAAATATTCTAAATTTAAAGGAACTAATAGATAGTTATAAATTGTCCAAGTTACACCCGAAGCTAATGACATAACGAATGTTACTGCCATTCCCATTCCGATTGATGCTTCCACTTTCTTAGAAACTCCCATAAATGGACAAATTCCTAAAAATTTAGCAAATATTATATTTTGAATAAAAATTGCTGTTATAATTAAACTAAATATTTTTGCAAAATCCATTTCTTATTTCACCCCGCTTTTTCTAGCTTTAAAATAATTTTGAGTGGCAATTATAAACCCAATTGTTATAAATGCCCCTGGTGCTAATATGAAGATTAAAGCTGGAGTAAATCCTGCTGGTGTCACTGGAATTCCAAATGCAGTTCCATTTCCTAAAATCTCTCTTATAGTTCCTAACACAGTTAATGCTAAAGTAAATCCTAAACCTGCTCCAACTCCATCTAAAAGTGATTTGAATACACTGTTTTTTGAAGCGAAACTTTCCGCTCTTCCAAGCACTATACAGTTTACAACAATAAGTGGTATAAATAAACCAAGCACCTTGTATAAATCTGGAAGATAAGCTTTCATAACCATTTCAACTATTGTAACTAATGAAGCTATAACCATTATGAAAGCAGGTATTCTAACTTTATCCGGTATAAAACTTTTCATCATAGATATTAGCATATTCGAAAATACAATAACCGCCATAGTTGCTAATCCCATTGCCATTCCATTTATTGAAGATGATGTAACTCCTAATGTTGGACACAATCCTAATAATAAAACAAAAACTGGATTTTCTTTTATTATTCCATTTAATAATATCTCTTTATTTGATTTTGCCATTATCTTTTGTTCACCCCACTATTAAAGCTATTTAGAGCTCTTTTAATTCCTGTATAAACAGCATTTGGAGAGATTGTTGCCCCTGCAAATCCATCTGCCGATTTATTGAATTCATATGAAGCATCTTTTCCTATAGCTTTCTTTTGCCATTCTAAATCTAGAATTTTTGATCCTAATCCTGGTGTTTCTTGGCTACCTATTATATTTAATCCTGTAACTCTTCCTCTTCTATCTATTCCTAATACAAAGTCTATATTAGCTGCATATCCAGGTTCCGAAACAGTTACAACATAACCTACAGGTTTTCCATTATCTCCATTTCCTGGAATAAAATCTAAACCATCAACTTTTACTATAGCTTCTTCATCAAAAGATATTGCTTTTGGTAAAACTAAAATTCTAGCTGCATTTACCGCTGCTCTTTCATTTTCTTTTATAACTTTTTGAGTTACTCCGTTTACAAGTGATAAGATTCCAGCAGATATTGAGGCAATCAATGTCAAAACTAGTCCATAGTGAATAAATCTATTTTTCTCCATTATTTTACCTCCCCAAATTTTTTAGGGCTTATATATCTATTTATAAGCGGTACGAACCCATTCATTATTAATATCGAATATGCTACTCCTTCTGGATATCCACCTTTAAATCTAATTAAAGATACTAAAATTCCAATTCCTAAAGCAAATATAGCTTTTCCTTTTGGAGTGTGAGGAGAAGTTACCATATCTGTTGCCATAAAGAACGCTCCTAAAAATAGTCCACCTGAGAATACATGTAAGAATGGATCTGCTCCAGCTATCAAAGCTGCTATAAATACTGTTCCTATCATAATCGTCGGTACTTTCCAGTCAATTTGCTTTTTGTAAATTAAATATAATCCACCTAAAAGTAATGCTAATGCAGAAGTTTCTCCTAAACATCCACCCATTTTCCCTACGAAAGTATTTAAATATAAGTTTCCTTTATCAATTAATGCTACATCTGATCCTAGACCTCTCTTCATTGTATCTAATAGGGTTGCTCCACCCATATCATCGTACATAAATGTTGTTATTGCAACTGGCCAAGACGCTTGAACAAATGCTCTTCCAACTAATGCTGGGTTAAATATGTTGTGTCCTAATCCACCGAACACCATTTTTCCTAATATAATAGAAACTACAGCTCCTACAATTACATATGCCAACGACATATAAGGTGGTATAACAAAAGCATATAAAATTCCTGTTATAATTGCACTTCCATCAAAAATCTGAACATCTTGCTTCATCAATTTCTGACAAATGAATTCTGTTATCATACATGATAAAATAGATACTGCTGTTACTACTATCGCTCTAATTCCAAAAAAATAGCTCGCTGCTAAAAGTGCTGGAAGTAATGCAATTATCACATCATACATTACATCATCTACAGTTTCTTTAGTTCTGATATGAGGCGATGGCCCCATCTTTAAAATTTTTGCCACTTTTTTCCTCCTACTTTTTCATCGATCTAAGTTTAGCTTTTCCAATTTTTATAGCTTCTGTTAATGGCCTATTTGCAGGACAAATATATGCACATGAACCACACTCTATACAGTCCATTAAGTGATATTTTGCTAACTCTTCCCATTGTGAAAATTCAGCTAATCTAGCATACATTATCGGTTCTAAAGACATTGGACAGGCATCTACGCATTTTCCACAACCTATACATGCTTTTGGTTTGCAGTAGTTTGTTTCCTTTTTTGTTAAGGCTAATAACCCTGAAGTTCCCTTTATTACCGGTACCTCAAGTGTCAATTGAGCCATTCCCATCATAGGTCCACCCATAACTATTTTTTCTACTTCACTTTCATCATAACCACATCTCTCTAAAAGAAGAGATATTGGTGTTCCGATAGCTGCTTTTAAATTCTTAGGGTCTTTTACAGCTTTTCCTGTTACTGTTACTACTTTATCTACTAAAGGCAATCCATTCACTATCGCATCATAAATTGCGGCTGCTGTTGTTGTATTATTAACCACTACACCTACTGCTGATGGCAACTTTCCAGATGGAACTTCTTTATTAAGTATTGCTTTTATAAGAGACTTTTCTCCACCTTGTGGATACATAGTTTTTAAAGGCATAACTTCTATATTTGTCCCTTCTGCAGCTTTTCTCATAATATCTATAGCTTCTGATTTGTTATCTTCAATTCCAATAACAGCATTATCTACATTTAAAATGTACTTCATTATTTTTATACCTTCTATTACTTTTGAAGGCTCTTCAATCATAACTCTATTATCTGAGTTTAAGTATGGCTCACATTCTGCTCCATTTAATAATAAATAATCTATCTTTACATCTGCCGGAGGGTTTAGCTTTATATGAGTTGGAAATGCTGCTCCTCCAAGTCCTACTATCCCTTTAGCTCTAATTATTTTCAGAAGTTCATCCTTACTCATTTTTTCCCAGTTTGAATTTTTTTCTAAATCAATCCATTCATCCTGTTCATCATTTTCAATTACAATTGTTTGTACATTCCCCATTAATGGAAATGGGAGATTTTCAATTTTTTTTACTATTCCACTTACACTTGAATGAACTGGCACAGATAAAAAAGCTTCTGAATCCGCAATTTTTTGTCCTTTTAAAACTTTTTCTCCTATTTCCACTGAAGGAACTAAAGGAACCCCTATATGTTGAAGAAGTGGTATGAAAACCATTTTTGGTGCTGCCAATAATTCTATGGCTGCATTTTCAGTTTGGATCTTATTTTCAGGTGGATGTACTCCGCCTTTGAATCCGAAGAATTTCATAAAAATATTCCCTCCTTTGTAGTAAAAAACTATATTCCATTGTTAGAATAACATATTTATTTATATTTAACAACTTTTTTGATCTATTTTTTTGCTTTTTTGTGTTACTTTTTGTTATATTTCTGCATAATTTTATCTATTTGAGTGTCATTTATAACATCGTCCAATAAATTTTTTACTGAATTAAACATCGGATCTACAAGCTCAGATTCCTCTTTTGTGAATCTACCCAATACAAAATTTATATTTTCATCTTTATTTTTTGCTTTTCCAATACCACATTTAACTCTAATAAAATCTTGCCCTAAATGAGATATAATAGATTTTATACCATTATGTCCTCCAGCACTCCCATTTACTTTAACTCTTGTTTTACCTAATGGTAAATCCATATCATCATATACTACCACTAACTCTGTAGCTGGATCTATCTTATAAAATTTCACAACCTGAACTACTGAATTTCCACTTAAATTCATATATGTTTGAGGTTTTAAAAGAATAACTTTTTCTCCATCTATTGTTTTTTCTGTTATTAATCCCTGAAATTTTTCTTTAAATTGATTAAATCCCTTTTTATCTGCAAATTCGTCAAGTATATCAAATCCAACATTGTGTCTTGTTCTTTCATACTCTCTTCCTGGATTTCCAAGTCCTACTATTAGCTTCATTTTTCCTCCTAAATATTTTTATAGCTATAAAGAAAGAGAGAATCTAAGATTCTCTCTTTCAAAGGTTTTATTAGCAATTCCCATCAAATTGGTACTTTGCAAGTCCTCCTAATGAAGTCTCCTTGTACTCATCTTTCAAGTCTTTTCCTGTTTCTCCCATTGTTTTTACAACTTGGTCAAATGTAATGCTGTGCTTTCCATCAGTATACATAGCATATTGAGCTGAATCTAAAGCTCTTACTGCCGCTGCTGCGTTTCTCTCAATACAAGGTATTTGAACATATCCTCCAACTGGATCGCATGTTAATCCTAAGTGGTGCTCTAATGCCATTTCTGCCGCATATTCGATTTGCTCTAATGATCC